>NZ_JBVJWD010000031.1:0-102541 GCF_055602785.1 Streptomyces sp. NPDC037301 | reverse complement strand
GCTGGAAGCGTCAGAACTCCCATCATCGCAGGTCAGCAGGCACCTCTTCTCGTTTCCTCATCCACAGGACGCGAGTCACTCGGTGGATCGAGGCTTAGAGCGTCTAGGGGCCCTTACGTGCCCTGACCACCACCGGAGCCGTCGAGCGCGGCAGCAGATCGGCCGGATGATCCGGTTGGATCACCTCCACCTCGACCCCCTCGCCGAAGCGGTACGGGCGGTGTGCGAGCACCTCCGCGAGATGGCGGCGTATCCGCGAGATCTCCGCCCGCACCGTCACCGTCCGGGTCGCGTCGCCGAAGATGTCCTCCGCCAGCTCGGATGCCGTACGCCCTTCGCGGTGCAGCGCCAGGGCGTACAGCAGCTCCGCATGGCGCGGCGAGAGCCGCTGCGTCAAGGTGCCCACCGCACTCACCACATTGACCTTGAGCCCGCGCGGCCGGCTCAGGTCCAGCACCACCCGTCGCGGCGGCCCGTCCGATGGCCCGTCCGTGACCTGCACCAGCCAGCCGCCGGGCAGCGGCTCGACCTGACACATACCGAGCGACGGCAGCCACACCCGGCCCGGCTGCAACGACTTCGGCAGCGGCAGCCGGTCGACCGGCGGCATCCCGGTCACCGCGGCGAGCCAGCCGTGGGTGTCCACCGCCAGGGCCCGCCCGCCCAGTCGGCACAGCAGCGGCGCCGCCACCGAACGCAGCCGGTCGATCGCCTGGAGATGGCGGTTCCTGATCTCGCTCTCGGCCAGCCTGGCGACCGAACCGACCAGGGCGAGCGAGGTCGGATGGAACGTGGACGCCGGACCGCTGATGTCGACGATGCCGATCAGCCGGCTGTCCCGCGGATCACGCACCGGGGCCGCCGCACAGGTCCAGTTGTGCAGACTGCGCACGAAATGCTCCGACGAATGAACCTGGACCGGTGTGCGCGAGACGAGCGCCGTACCGATCGCGTTCGTCCCCGTGCTCGCCTCCGCCCAGGCCGCGCCCTCCGCCAGACAGATGCCGTCAGCCCGGCGCAGCACCCCCGTATTGCCCTGACGCCACAGCACCCGGCCCTCCACATCGGTGACCACCACGATCTGCTGTGCGGCATCCGCCAGGGAGACCAGGCCCTCGCTCAGCAGCGGCATCACCTCGCCCAGCGTCGAGCTCCGTCGCCGGTGCTCGATCTCGTCCATGTCCAGCAGCACACTCTCGGTGGACTGATCCGGATCGATACCGCTGCGCAGCACCCGGTCCCACGAGGCGCCGATCTCCGCGCGCGGGGCAACCGGTGAACGCTCGCCCAGGACCTTCGCCTCCCTGGCGCGGTGGATCATGCGTAGGGCCTGGACGGACCGCGGTACAGCCGATCGCGTCACCTCGGCAGCGCTTGTGTCCACTCTCATTCCCCCAAGATGCCGGCGCCGGACAAACGGCCCCCGGGTCCATCCTGCCCGCTGCGAGGGTCCCGGCAGTGCGCACTCCGCACAATGGTTGCAACCCTTTGCAACTCTGGCGAGGGAGCGCGGGTCCGTACGAGAGTGACGGAACACCGCACGGCGGCGCCTGTGCCCCGCTGTTCGGTGTGCACAGCATGGAGGGTGGTGCCGTGTCGGCGCAGCACCACCCTCCGTTGCCGTACCTCTCCGGCTAACGGTCGACGGGCCGTGCCCGTTCCACGACCGATGCCAGATCGAGGCTGTGCGGCAGCGTCCCGAATGCCGTGCCCCAGTCCCCGCCCAGCCGTGACGCACAGAACGCGTCGGCGACCTCCGGCGGCGCCCAGCGCACCAGCAGCGAACCCTGCAGCACCAGAGCCATCCGCTCGACCAGCCTGCGGGCCCGCGCCTCGATCCCGTTCAGATCGGCGAGCTCCGTCAGCATGTCCTTGATCGCCCCGTCCAGCCGGTGATCGGCGCCGCGCGCCCTGCCGACCTCCTGGAGGAACGCGTTCAGTGCCAGCGGCTCGCGCTGCAGCGCCCGCAGCACATCCAGCGCCTGCACATTCCCGGAGCCCTCCCAGATCGAGTTGAGCGGCGCCTCGCGCAGCAGCCGCGGCATCCCGGACTCCTCGACGTAACCGTTGCCGCCGAGACACTCCAGCGCCTCACCCACCATCGGCGTGCACCGCTTCGTCACCCAGTACTTCGCCGTCGGTACCGCGATCCGCAGGAAGGCCCGCTCGCTCTCCGTATCTGTGTCGTACGCCGCCGCCAGCCGAAGCGCCAGCACCGTCGCGGCCTCCGACTCCAGCGCCAGATCGGCCAGCACATTGCGCATCAGCGGCTTCTCGATCAGCACCCCGCCGAACGCGCTGCGGTATGTGCAGTGGTGGATCGCCTGCGCCACCGCCTGCCGCATCAGTGCCGCCGAACCGACCACACAGTCCAGCCGGGTCGCAGCCACCATCTCGATGATGGTGCGCACCCCGCGCCCCTCGTCGCCGACCCGGCGCGCCCACGTCCCGTCGAACTCGACCTCGCTCGACGCATTGGACCGGTTGCCCAGTTTGTCCTTCAGCCGCTGGATCGCGAACGTGTTCCGCGTGCCGTCGGGCAGCACCCGCGGCAGCAGAAAACACGTCAGGCCGGCGGGCGCCTGCGCCAGCACCAGGAAGCCGTCGGACATCGGCGCCGAACAGAACCACTTGTGCCCGGTGAGCAGATACTCGCCCTCCGCTGCCAGCGGCTCGGCCCGCGTCGTATTGGACCGTACGTCCGTACCGCCCTGCTTCTCCGTCATGCCCATCCCGAAGAGCACACCGGCCTTCTGCGCCGCGGGCCGCAGCCCTTGCTCGTACACCTTCGAGGTCAGCAGCGGCTCCCAGTCGGCAGCCAGCGCCGGATCGGTCCGCAGCGCGGGCACCGCCGCGTGCGTCATCGACAGCGGGCAGCCGTGCCCCGCCTCGGCCTGCGTCCACACCAGGAACCCGGCCGCCCGCCGCACATGACCGCCCGGCCTGCCCCAGGCGTCGGTCAGACCTGCGGTGACCGCATGACCCAGCAGCCGGTGCCAGGCCGGATGGAACTCCACCTCGTCGATGCGATTCCCGTACCGGTCGTGGGAACGCAGCACCGGCGGATTCTCGTTCGCCTGCACCCCCCACGCCTGCGCCTGCGCGGAGCCCGCGGATCTGCCCAGCTCGCCGAGCTCGCCCCGGGCCTCGGCGAGGAGCTCGGGAGGCATGTGACGTTGCACCGCCTCCGTGAGCGCGCGGTCGGCGGCGAAGACGTCGTAGCCGACCAGCGGCGGTACCTGGTTGGACACTGTGTGAGTGGTGGCTGCCATGCCGATACGGTAAGGACGTGCAGGCAGCAAATGAAACACCCGAGCAGCCACCGGGTCGGCTCCACCGGGCCCGAGTCCTCTACCGCAACGTTTCCAAGCGGCAGATGGTCTGGCAGTTGCTCAAGGACACCGTCAACTCGTGCATGGAGTACCGCATTCTGGGACTCGCCGCCGAGGCGGCGTTCTTCACCCTGCTGTCCCTGCCTCCGCTGCTCCTCGGCCTGATCGGTCTGCTCGGTTACGTCGACGAGTGGACCAACACCACCACGGTCGCCTCCATCGAGCGCAACATCCTCAACGCCGCGCAGACGGTGCTCAGCGAGCGGGGTGTGAACGACTTCGCCAAACCGCTCCTGGCGGACGTCACCACCGGCGCCCGGCCCGATGTCATCTCCATCGGCTTTGCCATCGCGCTCTGGTCCGGCTCCCGCGCGGTCAATGTCTTCATCGACACGATCACGGTGATGTACGGCCTCGACGGCCAGCGCGGCATCGTCAAGACGCGGCTGCTCTCCTTCCTGCTGTACGTCGTCGCACTGCTGCTCGGTGCCGTCGTGCTGCCGCTGCTCGTGGTCGGCCCCGACCGGGTCGTGGAGTTCATACCGTGGGGCACCGAGGTCATAAGCGTTCTGTACTGGCCGCTGGTGATCCTGTTGTCGATCGCGTTCCTGACGACGCTCTATCACGTGTCCGTACCGGTCCGTTCACCGTGGATCGAGGACGTGCCGGGTGCGCTGGTGGCACTCGCGATGTGGGTGCTCGGCAGCTTCCTGCTGCGGATCTACCTCACCAGTACGGTCGAGGGGCCCACGATCTACGGCTCGTTGGCGGCCCCGATCGCCGTCCTGCTGTGGATCGGTATCTCCGCGTTCGCGGTGCTGGTCGGAGCGGCGGTCAATGCCGCGATCGACCGGGTGTGGCCCTCGCTGGCGACGGCCGCGGCACGCGCGGCCAATGAGCGGGTACGGGCGGCCCAGGCCGCGGAGTTCGTCGCGCGGACGCAGGCGGAGAACCGGGACTGGGACGACGACGATGACGACGGTGACAGTCCCTATATGCCGTCCGAGTTCCCGGAGCGCTGGTCGAAATTCCTGCCGCCGGACGATGTGAAGTCCAGGCTGCAGCCGAGCCGCGACAAGGAGTCGGACAAGTCGAACAAGCCGTCCGACGACTGAGGACGCCCGCTGCCCGGCGGGTACGGCCGGTGCGGCGCCCCGGCAGGCCGATTCCGTTCACCGACGGGAATAGCGTGGGGATATGGCCGACAGGTACGAAGAGCGGGCGTCGCGGTTCGACGGTGCGACCGTGTGGACACTGAGTGTGCCGGGAGGATCGGTCCATCCGGTGCTGCCCGACGGCTGCATGGACCTGCTCTGGATCGGCGGACGGCTGCTCGTCGCGGGCCCCGACACCCGTGCCGGGACGTCGGCCGCCGGAACCGGCGGGCAGTTCACCGGCATCCGCTTCGCGCCCGGCACGGCCCCCGCGCTCCTCGGCGTACCGGCGCACGAACTGCGCGACCGCCGGGTCGACCTCGCGGACCTGTGGCCGGGCGCGCTGGTCCGCGTACTCAACGAGCGCCTCGCCGAAGCCCCCGACCCTGCCGCCGCACTGGAGACCATCGCCCTGCGGCGGGCGGCCGACACGACACCGCCGGACCCTGTGATGCGGTCCGTCGCCGCACAGCTCGGCGCCGGGCGGTCCGTCGCGGACACCGCGCAGACGGCCGGCCTCGGCGCCCGCCAGCTGCACCGCCGCTCACTCGCGGCCTTCGGCTACGGGCCCAAGACGCTCGCCCGGGTCCTGCGGCTGCAGCGTGCGCTCACCCTCGCCCGGTCCGGAACGCCGTACGCCGAGGTGGCGGTCGGGGCGGGCTGCACCGACCAGGCCCATCTCGCGCGGGAGATGCGCGACCTGGCCGGGACCACCCTGACCGCCTACCTCACGGCCACGTAACGGGGCGGGGCACAGGCACTCGGTCTCAGCCGTTGGCGGCGAACAACGACACCGCGCAGCCGTCCGGGTCGAGTACCGTCGCGTAACGCTGCCCCCACACCGCGTCCCACGGCTTCAGATGTCCCCGGTATCCGGCGCCGGTCAGGTCGTTGTACACCGCGTCCACCTCCGCCGGGCTGTCGCAGAGGAAAGCGAGTCCGAGGCGTTCCCCGCCGCGCGGCGCGGTCCAGTCGGGGTCGAACGAGCCGATGACGCCCTCGGTGTCCCACAGCAGTCGCTGCCCGCCCGGGAGCGTCACTTCGACATGAGGTGCGGATTCCGCATCGGCGGGGATGTCGAGACCGAGCCGGCGGTAGAAGGCGAGCGATGCGGCCAGATCCGCGGTGATGATGCCGATCGCGTCCATTCGTGGAGTCATGTTCCGACCGTAGGCCGGGCCCCGCGACGGGACTTGTACGAAACGGACATGGGCCGTGATCCTCAGACTTCTCCGGGTACGCGGACCGCGTACGGCGGGACCCGCCGGGAATGCAAGCCCCCGGCAGGTCCCGCCGCGCCGTCACGACGACGCGGTGCCGCCCGTGCAGTCGGCGAGTGACGTCCCCGGGTCCGTCAGCGCCAGACCGAGCTGGGCGCGTTCGGTGACCCAGCGGCTCGGGCGGTGACGCGGGTCGCCCGTCGTGCGGTGCAGCGCCCGGTGCAGCTCCAGCATCCGTTCGGCGCCGATCCGGTCGCCCCAGGCCAGCGGGCCGACGGGGTAGCCGAGTCCGGCCGTGACGGCCAGGTCGATATCGGCGGGGGTGGCGATGGAGCGCTCCGCGATCGATGCCGCGACCGAGACGATCGAGGCGAGCAGCCGCTGGGCGACCGAGCCCGCCGTGTCCCGTACCACCGAGACCGCGTAGGGCTCGTCGCCGTCCGCCGCCCGGGCCAGCACCGCGCGGGCGTCGCGCGCGGCGGCCGGGTCCGCCGCCGGCGTCACGGCCAGCACCCGGCGCCGGCCGGCCGGAGGCAGTGGGTCCACGCCGAAGGTGCGCCCCGCGGGCAGCCGGTGTGCGGCGATCGCGGAGGCCACCGTGGTGCCCCAGACCGGGACCAGTACGAGGGCGTCGGCGGACGGCTCCGTGCCCGTCTCGACGACGGCGCCCGCAGCGGCCAGCGCCGCACGCAGCGCGGCCGCGTCCCGGTCCTGCGGTGCGGCGCCGTGGATGAACACCGGGCGGTCCGCGTCGCCCGTGACCGGTGGTTCCGGGGCCGGGGCGGGCGCCTCGGGGCCGTAGCCGAACCAGCCGCGCCCGGTCTTGCGGCCGTGCAGCCCGGCGGCCACCCGGTTCGGGGTGAGATAGGAGGGGCGGAGCCGGTCCGCGTACCGGAATCCCTGCCAGATCGAGTCGATCACCGCGGCTGTCACATCCAGACCTGTGAGGTCCATCAGCTCGAACGGGCCCATCCGCAGGCCGAGCACATCACGGGCGATCCGGTCGATGCCCGCCGGGTCGCCGACCGTCTCCTCCAGCAGCGCGAGCGCCTCGGTCACCAGACCGCGGCCGGCGTGGTTGACCAGGAATCCGGGGGTGTCGGCGACCGTGACCGCATGGTGCCCGCAGCTCTCGACGAGCGCGGTGAGGGACGGCACGATCTCCGCACGGGTGGCCGCACCCGGCACGATCTCGACGATCCTCATCAGCGGTACCGGGTTGAAGAAGTGCAGCCCGGCCAGGCGCGTCGGGTCCTTCAGCGCCGCGGCGATCCGGGTGACCGACAGGGACGAGGTGTTGGTCGCGAAGACGGCCGTCGCGGGCAGCACCTGCTCCAGCCGGCCGAAGACCTCCGTCTTGGTGTCGAGGTCCTCCCGCACGGCCTCGATGACCAGCTCGACGTCCGGACCCTCCACCCAGGGGTCGTCCAGCGGGATCAGCCGCTCCAGGGCGGCGGCGGAGTCCTCGGCGGACATCCGGCCCTTCTGCACGGCCCGTTCGAGCATGGACCGTACGAAGTCGACGGCGGTCGTCACCGCCTCCGTACGTACGTCGCACAGCTCGACGGTGTGTCCGGCGGTCGCCGCCCACTGGGCGATGCCGCGGCCCATGGCCCCGGCGCCGACGATCCTGATACGCATGGCGGTTGCGGTCCTCTCGGGGTGTGACATGTGATTCGTCTCAGCGAAGATAGACGCGGTCCGGGTCCACGTCCTCGCGCAGCAGCCGCAGTTCGGCCGCGGTCGGCGGCGGTACGGTCCCGGCCTTGTCGGCGACCAGCAGGTCCCAGCCGGTGGCCGCTCGTACCTGTTCGACGGTGACGCCCGGGTGGACGGCGACCAGCCGCAGCTCCTCGCCGATCCCCGCACGGGCCAGGATGCCCAGTTCGGTGATGACCCGGGTGACACCGGCGCCCAGCGGCCGGATGCCTTCGGCCAGCGCCCGGTCGGGGCCGGGGGTGGTGCAGAAGTCGAGGGTCTCGGTGAAGGAGCGCGGATTGTGGCGGCGCATCACGACGAAGACCTCTCGGGAGTTGGTCATCACCTCGATGCCGCCGCCGGAACCGGGCAGCCGGACCGAGGGGCTGTCCCAGTCGCCGATCACGGACGTGTTGAGGTTGCCCCACCGGTCGATCTGCGCGGCGCCGAGGAACCCCACGTCGATATGGCCGCCCTGGAGGACGCAGCCGAAGAGTGCGGGCATCGAGAGCACCGCCTCGGCACCGGTGATCAGGACGGCGTCGGCGATGGTCTCCGGCAGATGCGAGGGATGGGCGCCGCAGACCCCTGACTCGTACACGACCTCGATCTCCGGGGCGACCGTCAGATGCGCCAGCTCGGTGGCGAGCGTCGGCAGGCCGATCCCGGCGAAAACGGTGCGGCGGGCGGCCAGTTCGCGGGAGGCGACGACGGAGAGCAGCTCCGATGAGGTGATGGTGTCCGGTGCGGTGGTGGTCATGGCCCGTCCTGCCTTTGTTCCTTCTCGTGTCCCGTTTCCGTACTCACAGCCGCCGTCCGTAATTCACCGGCAGACTCAGCGCCTCGCCGACCGCCAGGCCCGCCCAGAACTCCTCGCCGAGCTTGTCGACGTACTCGGCATGATCGGCCGTCCCGCGCACCCACTCGTTCAGCCACTCCTGGAGCCGCTGCGGGTCCTTGCTGATGTGCGACCAGGCCCGGTAGAAGGCGTTGTCCCGGTCGTAGTACCCCTGTGCGAAGGAGGGATGGGCGCCGCGCGGACAGACGACGACCGCGTCGACCGCATGGGCGGGGACGAGCGTACGGTTCGGGTCCGATCGGATCACCTCTTCGTCGACGATCTCCTCCACGACGACGACCGCCTTGTCCGCCGCGTAAACCGCCTCGGCCTGGATGCCGGTCAGACCCCACATCTGGGTGTTGCCGCTGCGGTCGGCGCGCTGGGCGTGGATGATCGTCACATCGGGGTTGACGGGCGGCACGACATAGATCTGCTCGGCCTCGCCGTCCGGGCCCGGGTAGGGCGAAGTCACCTTGCGCAGATCGCTGTTGACGGACGGCAGATCGCTGCCGCCGTAGCTGCGCAGCGGGTAGAAAGGCAGCCGCTGGGCACCGGCGAGATAGCGGCAGATCATTCCGTAGTGGCTGTACTCCTCGAAGGCGAGCGGCGCCGGGTCGGCGCTCTCGATGCGACGGCGCAGCTCGCCGAGCGATCCGGCGGAGGAATTGCCCACGAAGGAGGAGACCAGTCTCGAGACACAGCCCGCGGCGACCATCTGGTCCACCACGATGTCCGCGGTCATCCGGACGACGGTGAGGTCCCGGCGGCCCTGGCGGATGATCTCGTGGCCCGCGGCGGTGGGGACGAGATGGGTGAAGCCTTCGAGGCAGACGGTGCCACCGTCGTGGACGAAGGCGGCGACCGCGGCCTTCATCGACATCGTCTTGTCTTTCCGGTCCGTCGTGGCCACGGTGCTCCTCCGGCTCTGCGTGCGCCCCTGTTTATGCGCGTGGCCCACCATGTCAGCGGCTATTGATTGCTGTCCAATACCAAATTAAGGTCGCATCCAGACGTCTGATTAATGAATCGGATCGATGGATCCGGTCGGTGGAGACCGGCCGGTGACCGGAGGAGCGGGCATGGAGCTGCGTCATCTGTCCGCGTTCGTCGCGGTTGCCGAGGAACTGCACTTCGGGCGGGCCGCGAAGCGGCTGCAGATGGCCCAGCCGCCGCTGAGTCAGCAGATCCGGCAGCTGGAGAAGGAGCTGGGCGTCCAGCTCTTCGAACGCAACACCCGGTCGGTACGGCTCACCAGCGCGGGGGAGTCCTTCCTCCAGCCGGTACGGACCGTGCTCGACGACCTCGACACAGCGGTGCGGGCCGCGAAGGCGGCCGGCCGCGGCGAGTACGGACGGGTCACCATCGGCTTCGCGGGCGCCTCCAGCCACGAGACGCTGCCGCTCCTCACCAGGGCCGTGCGCGCCGCCCACCCCGCCCTCGAACTGGTCTTGAAGGGGCAGACGTACGCCAATGTCGCCCTCGACCGGGTCGCAGACGGCTCCCTCGACCTGGGGTTCGTCCGGCTGCCGGTGACCCGGCCGGGGGTGGCATACCGGGTGATCGACGAGGAGGAGCTGGTGTGCGCACTGCCCTCGGACCACCGGCTCGCCCGGCTGGAGAGCGTCCCCATCGACGTCCTCGCCGAGGAGCCCTTCGTCTCCTTCCCCGCCAACACCGGCTCCACGGTGCGCGACGCGACGGTCGGGGCCTGCGAGGCCGCCGGGTTCAACCCGCGTGTGGTGCAGGAGGCGCCCGACTCGTACACCATCCTGGCGCTGGTCGCCGCCGGCGTCGGCGTTACGCTCACCGTCACCTCCGTACAGCACATCCAGCAGAACGGCCTCGTCTACCGGCCCCTGTCCGGACCGCCCATCCGTCTCCAGGCGGCGCTGGCCTGGCGGGCCGACAATCCCTCCGCCGCTCTGCGGGCGGTGCTCGCGGTGGCGGAGGAAGCCCTGCCCACGCCGGCGCATCCGGCCGGGGACCGAACCACCGCAAGCCGCCATTGAGACGCGCCACGTCTTGAACCAGGGCGAACTGGATATTGGACCGACTCAGTCGCCGGGTGCAAGGGTCGGCGGCATACGCCCCTCGCCACCGAAAGGTCACGCCGTGCCCGACCAGCAGCTCGATGTCGTCATCTGTGAACCGCTGCGCACCCCCATCGGCCGTTTCGGCGGAGTGTTCGCACAGCAGACGCCGGCCGCACTCGCCGCACGCGTCATCGCCGAGGTCGTAGCCCGCACCGGAATCGACCCCGCCGCGGTCGACGAGGTGATCCTCGGACACGCCTACCCGTCCGCAGAGGCCCCCGCCATCGGCCGGGTCGCAGCCCTCGACGCCGGACTGCCCGAGACCGTCACCGGATCCCAGATCGACCGCCGCTGCGGCTCCGGCCTCCAGGCCGTCCTCGACGCGGCGATGCAGATCCGGGCCGGCTTCAGCGAGGTCGTCATCGCGGGCGGCGTCGACGTGATGAGCGCCGCCCCGTACTACACACACGACGGCCGCTGGGGCATCAAGGGCCCCGGCCTCCAGCTCCACGACGCGCTGGCCCGCGGCAGGGTCACCGCCGGCGGCGTCAACCACCCCGTACCGGGCGGCATGATCGAGACCGCCGAGAACCTGCGCCGCGCGTACGGCATCAGCCGCGAAGAGCAGGACGCCCTCGCCCTGCGCTCGCAGCAGCGCGCCGGCCGGGCAGCGGCGGAGGGACGGTACGACGCGGAGACCGTCCCCGTCACGGTGCGGACCCGCAAGGGCGAGACGCTTGTCACCGCCGACGAGCACCCCCGCCCCGACACCACCGCCGAACAGCTCGCCGCGCTGCGCCCGATCATGGCGAAGTCCGACCCCGGGGCGACCGTCACCGCGGGCAATGCCAGCGGTCAGAACGACGCGGCCGCAGCCTGCCTGGTGACCGGCGCGGCCACCGCCGAACGGCTCGGCCTCACCCCGCTGGTCCGGCTGGTCTCCTTCGCCCGCGCCGGGGTGCCCGCCGCGACGATGGGCATCGGCCCCGTCCCGGCGACCCGGGCCGCCCTCGACCGCGCCGGACTCAGCCTCACCGACCTCGACCTGATCGAGCTCAACGAGGCCTTCGCCGCCCAAGTCCTCGCCTGCACCCGTGAGTTGGGCCTCGGCGACACCGACCATGAGCAGCGCATCAACGTCAACGGATCGGGTGTCTCCCTCGGTCACCCGGTCGGCGCCACGGGCGCCCGGATCCTCGCCACGCTGACCCGCGAGCTGCACCGCCGCGAGGCCCGGTACGGCCTGGAGACCATGTGCATCGGCGGCGGACAGGGCCTCGCCGCGATCTTCGAGCGCATCGCGCCCTGAGAAACACCACGTGCAGTGAGACGCGAAGCGTCTCACTGCACGTGTAACACGCGCCGGGACAACTGCGTCACGGTGGTGGCGACGCACGATCCGGCCGTGGCGGAGCCCGCCGACCGGGTCGTGGACATGGCCGGGCTGACTGCCGCCGCGGCTTCGGCCGCACCGGCCGCTCGCTGAACCCGCCCGGTGGCGGGGCCCGTCACTGCCGCTGGACGCTGCCGTAGAGATAGCTTCTGGCGCCGTTCAATGCGGCGCGGTTCCACGCGTCCACATCGGCGGGCCCCATCGCCGGCCAGTCGGGCGTGTTCTCGACCAGTGCACGCCCCAGCCTGCGTCCCAGCCCGACCAGACGGGCCCCCTCGGCAGTGCGCTCGTCCGCGTACCGGCGCAATGCCGCGGCCGCCGAGGGGGATTCGCGCAGCGTCCGCTCCAGACAAAGTGCGTCCTGGAGCGCCTTGACCGCGCCGCTGGCGGTGTGCGGTCTGGTGACGCTCGCCGCGTCACCCGCCAGCAGGAACGGCGGTTCGGCCGCCCGGGGCACGACGAAGTCGGCAACCGGATGGAGCGCCTGGGAGGTGTGCTCTCCCCGGGCGAGGACGTCGGCCCATTCCGCCGGGAAGTGCTCATCGGCGATGTTCCGCACATACGCGGCGGAGACCGGGACTTCCGAAGCCGAAGCCGAAGCCGAAGCCGAAGCCGGGGGAGATGCGTAGATGGCGTACGCCAGCAGACGCGATCCCGGATCCGCACCCGGAATCAGGTAGAACACACCGTGCCCGCCCGGAAATCCCAGCGTGATCCAGGCGGTCTTCAGCAGCTCCAGTTGCTTGGGATGGTCGCGGAGCGCGCTCAGCGCAATCGTGCCCCGCCACACCAGATATCCGGCGGGAGCAGGTCGTACCTCGGGTGCGATCAGCTCGCGGGTGACGGACCGGTGCCCGTCGGCCCCGACGACGATGTCGTATTCCTGCTCCCCGGCCGCGGTGCGGATCAGGGCGTGGCCGGCGTGCGTACGGCCGACGGAGCCGACGGGCAGCCCGCGGTGGTACGCGCTCTCCCCGATGTTCGAGCGCAACGCCCGCCACAACAGGCCCCAGTTGCACGGCGTCACAGGACTCGCCTGCCGTGCCAGCTCACGCGCCGAGTGCCGCCCCGGCGCCCGCGCGAGCCAGATGCGGGTGGCGACCGGCATCGTGGGCATGTCCGCGCCCAGGTACCCGCCCGTGATCAGCTCCTGATGCAGCGGCGGCGGGATGACGATGCCGAACCCCCGGTCCTGAAGCTCGCCGCTGCTGCGCTCGTGGACGGTGACCTCCGCCCCGGCTCGGGTTCCGGCGATCGCCATGGCGCAGCCGGCGATGCTGCCGCCGACCACCCCGATGCGTAAGCCCGTCACTGCCACTGTGCTACCACCTGTTCTGACGCTCCGGGAGGTGCTGAACGCCCTCATCGTCGCACCCGGGCACGGGTGGGACGGTGACGCGCGCACCTCACGGAGGGGCCGTCCGGGTGTTACGGAGTCACGGGTGACCGGTGGACGCCCGGAGCAGGTTCTCGTGGGCGAGGCCGCGCCCGCCTCCGTACCCGAGGAACTCGACGACGCAGCCGAGCGGTTCGGTGGCCCCGGCCGTCCGGCGAATCCGGGCAGTGTCACATCGTACGTACGGATCCGGGTGAGCCCGGTGTCCACGGGCGCGAACACCGGCTTCTGCGCCGGGCCCCGGTTGTCGGCGGCGGGAGCTCCGCTCAGCTGGTTCGACCAGAAGGCGTCGAAGCCGGCTGGAACCGGCAATTCGGGCCTGAAATCGTGGCAGTCCGCGAGCGAGAGGTCCGTCAACGGCATGGAGGTGCCTTCCTGGGGCGAACCGGGGTGATGACCACCGGACATCAAGACAGAAGACGTCCGGCCTGCCCGGCCACACCCTCGCCGCACTGCCCGGACAGCTCTCCGGCGGCCAGCCCCAGCGCGTCGCCCGCGCCCTGGCCCTGGAACCGGAACTGATCGTTGCCGACGAACCGACCTCCGCCCTCGACGTCTCCGTCCGGGCCCAGGTCCTCAAACTCCTGGTCGACCTGCGCGAACGTCTGGGCCTCGGCATGGTGTTCATCTCGCACGACATCCAGACCGTGCGTTACCTCGCCGACCGTCTCGCCGTGCTCTACCTGGGCCGGATCGTCGAGGAAGGGCGTGCGGCCGATGTGGCGGGCGCTCCCGTGCACCCCTGCACCGAGGCACTGCTCTCCGCGACCCCCAGCCTGCTGGAGACCACCGAACGCATCGTGCTACCGGACCGGTGCCCTCGGCGACCAACCGCCCTCCGGCTGCCCGTTCCGTAGCCGCTGCTGGAAGGCGGACGAGGTCTGCGCCACGGTCTTTATGGCGGAGGCCTCCGGCCCGGGTGAGCACCGCCGGCACTGCGTCCACCCCCCAGAGCCCCGCGTCCCCCGTCGGGGACCCAGTCTCCGTATCCTCCGCAAGGAGCACCGCATGACCGCCCGAAGCCCCCGCTACTCCGGAGTGATCCCGCCCGTCGTCACCCCGCTTACCGCGGACGGTGAGATCGACCGACCGTCCCTGGAGCGGGTCGTGGGGCATCTGCTCGACGGCGGTGTCAGCGGTCTGTTCGCACGCGGCAGCTCGGGCGAGACGGCCTATCTGACGCCCGGGCAGCAGGACGAGGTCATCAAGGTCATCGCGGCCGCGGCCGCCGGACAGGTCCCGGTCCTCGTCGGTGCGGTCGAGACCACCGCCAACCGGGCGACCGAGCGGGCCCGTGCCGCCGCGGGCCTCGGCACCGGCTGACCGCGTGGACCGTCGGCGGGGCCCACCGGTCGAGTTCCGTACACACAGCAGGTCCGGTCGGACAGCATCGGCTGTCCGACCGGACCTGCTCGTCTCCCGGCTGACTGATTCGTGGATCAGCTCTGCGAGCGGCGGACCCGGCGCATCAGTACCGCGCCACCGAGCAGCAGCGCGGCGCTCGTGCCAGCAGCCACGCCGAGATCAGCGGCACCGGTGTGGGCCAGCTGCGCGTTGGTGATCGGTCCCCCGGAGGTGACCGTCGGCTCATTGGTCCGCGGTTCACCGGCAGGGGGTGTGACCACGGCGGGTGTGACCGGGGGCGTGACTACCGGGGGTTCGACCACGGGGGGTTCGACCACGGGGGGTTCGACCACGGGGGGTTCGACCACCGGCGGCTCGACCACGGGGGGTTCGACCACGGGGGGTTCGACCACCGGCGGCTCGACCACGGGGGGTTCGACCACCGGCGGCTCGACCACGGGGGGCTCGACGGGGGGCTCGACCACCGGCGGCACGGTGTTCGGCTCGCTGACGTTGGAGCACTCGTTGCCGGAGGTCGGGTTCAGCGCACCGACGACAGTGACACTATTGCCACAGGCGTTGACCGGGACGTCCACCGGAGCGTGGATCAGGTTTCCGGACAGCACACCGGGAGAGTCGGTCGCGAGGCCCTCGGCACTCGCACTCTGGCTCCCGTTGCTGTTCCCGGCGCCGCTCGCGTGGGAGCAATTGTTGCCGAACGCGGAGTTCAGCAGACCGACCACATTGACCGTGTTGCCACACACGTTGACGGGAACGTGCACCGGCACCTGCACGGCATTGCCCGAGCCGATGCCCGGCGAACCGGTGGTGGTGCCATCGGCCGACGCATCCGCGAACGCGTACCCGCCGGCCGCGGTCAGGATGCCTGACGCCGCCGCCATGACCAGCACGCTCTTACTCAAGGCTTTTCGCATTGGTTGCCCTTCCTTAGGACATTCCGTGCGAGCGGAACGCTCGCGGTTCATTCATCAGGCAGTGCAGCTCGCGCCGGGGACGCTACCCCGGGGGTCTTCCTACGTGAGTCGGCAAGCGGCGGTTACAGAAAGGAGGGGAGACCACGAAGAAGCGTTCTTCATGTGATAAGTCCTAATTTCTGCTCGGTGAACACTCGAGCTGCGCAGTTGGTAGAACCAATAACGAGGAGGAATTGTCGAGGAAACTCGAAAGGTCGTGGAAATTTTGTGACCACTCGAACGGGTTGCGAATGTGCGCTCACCCTGACGTCATTCACTGCGCCCAGGTGCTCAACTCCGCATGACGGCGTGGCCGTTGACACCTCGAGGAAGAGGCTTGGGCGGCTGAACGCTCCTGCGGCCCCCGTGGTGTTGCTTCGTACTGCTGTCCGTGCATCTTGGCAATCGGGTGAACGGAGGGAACCAAACGCCCGGTCACAAGTTGGGCAGGGGGCTCCGGTACGGGGCATCAGGTGCAAGAAGGGTTATTCGTGATCAAGAAGGTTCTGGCTACGGGTGCCGTTGCCGCCTCCATCCTCGGTCTGGGCGCGACGCAGGCCATGGCGATCGGCGACGACAACGGTACGACCTCGGTCAACGGCAGTGGAACCTCGCAGCCGTTCGGCAACTCCGAGACCCGTGGTGATGGCAGCCCGCAGTTCGGCCTGGTCCAGGGCAGCCTGAACAAGCCGTGTATCGGCCTGCCGACCAAGGCCAACGCCGGCTCGATCCCCGGCGCGGTCCCGGTCGCGGTCCAGGACGCCAACGTGCTGTCCTCGCCGCAGAACCAGCAGTGCACGGAGAACTCCATCCAGGCCAAGGGTGACGAGCCGCTGTCGCATATCCTGAGCGGCATTCCGGTGCTCTCCGGAAACGGTGTCGGCAACAGCTGATCCAGCCGCAATGACAGGCCCGGGCCGTCGGCATTCCTCCTCCGTGCGGCTCGGGCCCGGTGTCGCCTTTCCCAATACCGGTACATCGGATTGTCCGATGATCGCGCCCGTGACATTGAGTGAACGATACTGCGTCATTCGGGCGGTTTTTCGGGAATCTTCTTCTCAAAGAGTTTCGCCTACGGTCTTACATCGTTACCAATTGCAGCGGCGGAGTTACGAGTGATCAGGACCGCGCTCGTGCGGCACGAAAGACGTGGCCGCTTCGGACTCCGTCAAGGAAAGGGAAAAAAAGTGAAGTACACCAAGGTTGCCGCCATCGCCGCCGGAACCCTGATGGCGATGGGTGCTGCCGCGCCCGCCTTCGCCGACGCAGGTGCCGACGGCAGCGCCGCCAACTCCCCGGGCGTGGTGTCCGGCAACGTTGCCCAGGTCCCGGTCCAGGTTCCGGTCAACCTCTGTGGCAACACCGTGACCGTGATCGGTCTGCTGAACGGCGCCGCCGGCAACCCCTGCGCCAACTCCTGATCTCTGGTCGGCCCAGCCGAACGCTCATGACCGGAAGGCCCCGGCACGCATCCGATGCGTGCCGGGGCCTTTCCCCATTCCTGGTGGTCGATCGAGTGGTCCCGGAGAAAAGGCGGCCCGTCCAGTCGCCGTGTCGCAACCACATCGTTACCCGGTGCGAAAGCGGCAGAAGGCACAGCTAAAGAAGGCTTGTGCGGCGCGGATATGCGACCGAAACAGATGCTGCTGCAGAAGGGAACCTGAAAGTGAAGTACGCGAAGACCGCTGCGTTCGTTGCCGGTTCCGTGGTCGCTCTCGGAACGGCTGTTCCCGCCTTCGCCGTTACCGCCGCCACGGCCCCGAACTTCAGCCTCGACGGCGGTGTCAACCAGGTCGTGGAAGGTGCCCCGCAGGCTGTCGACCCGATCGTCGACACGGTCGGCGGCGCCGCCGATTCGGTGCAGAAGAACGGCACCGCCACCAAGCTGGCCGGCCAGGCCACCGGTGCGGCCAAGGGCGCGGCCCCGCTGATGGGCGGCCTGCCGCTCGGCGGCTGATCCGTCGCGTCATGGCAGCTCCCCGTTCATCGGCGGCATTTCGCAGTTCTCCGGTGCTGTGCATTCGGCGAACAACCGGACAGTAAAAGCATCGTCCGAGTGAATCGGTACAACCACCCCCGCCGCACTGAGTTGGTCGAAGCGCTCCGGACGGGCGGGCAACAGAAGACCCCAGAAGGGCTATTTCGTGGTCAAGAAGATTATGGCCTCGGCAGCCGTCGCTGCTTCGATCGTCGGTGTCTCCGCCGCGATCGCTCCGCAGGCCATGGCCGTCGGCAACGACGGTGGCACGACGTCGTTCAGCGGCAACGATGCTGTCCAGTCGTATGGCAACTCCGCCACCCACGGTGACTGGAGCCCGCAGTTCGCGCTCATCCAGGGCTCGCTCAACAAGCCCTGCGTCGCCCTGCCGGCCAAGGCCGACGTCGGTTCGGTCCTCGGCGCCGTTCCGGTCTCGGTCCAGGACGTCAACGTCCTGGCCTCGCCGCAGAACCAGCAGTGCACGGAGAACTCCACCCAGGCGAAGGGTGATGAGGCTCTGTCGCACATCCTGAGCGGTATTCCGGTCCTGTCCGGCAACGGCACGGGCAACAACTGGAACCGTGAGGCTCCGGTCGCTCGTCGCTGATTCCTCGAACTCGTGGAGGACGGCGTCACGGGCGGCTTCGAGTACGCCTGCCCGCAGTGTGTGAAACACCCGTGGGGCCGGCACATCCACGCAGTAGCCGTTTTTCGGCGGCCCGGATGTGTCGGTCCCATGCCGTGCGTCCGGGGCGCCGCCGACCCCTCGAAGGGACGGGCGTACTGGGCCGGTTGCCGTAGTGGCGGCAGACGTCACCCGTCGCACCGGGTAAGGGCTGTTCATGGACCAGTACGACAGCCAACGCCCCAGCGGCCGGCAGCGGCACGCGCAGGACGTCACACCCATCTACGACCGGCTGCTCGCCGAATGGCAGGCGGCCCGCGGCGGCCCGGAGCCGGCGCCGTCCGCGCAGCCCCATCGGCCTTGTGCGGGAAGTCGCGTTCCTGCGGCCCGTATCTCCGAAGAAGACGTCGACGGGTGAAGGAGCGGCGTCGAACTCGCGCCGGATCGAACCCATTTGAGTGGTACTGCGGAACCGACGCTTCCGTAGCAGATTGATCAATGCGTTCCGCAACGGGACGCTCCGAAAGGTGAAGCGTGATGAAGAAGATGATGGCCGGCGCAGCAGTGGCCGTGGCCTTGGTCGGTCTGTCTGCCGCCGCGGCCCCCGCGGCCATGGCGATCGGTGATGACCAGGGGGCCACGTCGGTCAACGGCAACGAAACCGTGAGCGAGTTCGGCAACAGCATGACCCAGGGTGACGGCAGCCCGCAGTTCCGGCTCGTCCAGGGCGCGCTGAACAAGGCCTGCGTCGGCCTGCCGCTCAAGGCCAACGCCGGTTCGCTCGGCGGTGTGCTGGTGCCGGTCGCGGCTCAGGACGTCAACGTGCTGTCCTCGCCGCAGAACCAGCAGTGCACGGAGAACTCCACTCAGGCCAAGGGCGACGAGGCGCTGTCGCACCTCGTGGACGACATCCCGGTGCTCTCCGGCAACGGGGTCGGCAACAGCTGAGACTCCTGAAGTGCGGGCGATTCGGGGATCCGCCCGGCAATCGCCCGCACTCCGGCGTACGGCACCACCGAGCAGTATCCGGGGCACAGCCCCAGGGCTCCACACATGATGACGCCCACCGTTCCACGTGGGGGGCATCTGGCGTACGGGGGCGGCTCAGCCCAGGCTGCGTACCGGAAGGACGCAGTGGGCGGAGGTCATGATGACCTCTTCGTCGCCTGCGAACGATCGCAGCAGCTCCTCGCTGACCGGCCGGCCCGGCGTGCCCTGGGGCCATGGACGGGTGGCGAACATCGCGTGCGCCTCGCCCCGCTCGTGGGCCGCGGCCAGCCACTCGGGCGGTGCGGGGTACTGCGCGGTGAAATGAGGCAGCGTCAGGACCGCCTGACCCGCCTGGACGTGCAGCTTCACCGGTAGGCCCGGGCTCTCGGCGGCGTGGATCGGACCGGCGCCGACCGGCAGTCCACTGCGGTCCAGGGCCATGCGCATGGCGGCCTCACCGGCGGCCGGACCGTCCGTCCCGTCACCGAGTGAGTAGACGAGGAGGAAGGCGACGTCGTGGCCGCCATCGGGGTGCTCGCCGCTCCACCCGATCAGCGTGATCGTGCCCAACTGGGCTTGTGCGAAAGCGCCGGTGGCGGTGCGGGGTGAGGTCATGCTCGGCACCAAAACGGCCCAGGACCGGTCGTTGTGTATGCGTATCATCTGATCGAGGGAGATCGACGGATATCTCCGATGAATGCGGTCGTGAAGTGCCCCGGGCCGGGGCTGCCGGATCCCGTGGATCAAATGTGTTGACGTCACCCGACGGTCGCGGGCTATCGTGTGCAGCGTTCCGGACGGCGGACAAGAACCGCCGGTGTCGGCCCCGTGCTCGAACCAGGAGGTGAGGACATTGATGACTGTCGCTGCGGTGGGCGTTGCCCACAACCAGAAGAGCATCGTTCCCACCCCCGTGGTCGCCGGCTGACCTTTCCGTAACTCTCCGCGCCTGTGTGCGCGTTGCCGGGGCCACCCTTTGAAGGGTTTCCCTTGTCTTTCCCGTCTTCTTCGTCCTTCGCTTCTTCTCTTCAGGGCTCGTCCGCGTCGCATCCGCTGTCCCCATACGGCTGGGACGACGACTGGGCCGCCGAGTTCGCTCCGTACGCCGGACAGGGTCTGCTGCCCGGACGCGTGGTGCGGGTGGACCGCGGGCAGTGCGATGTCGTCACCCCGCACGGCACGCTCCGGGCCGACACCGCCTTCGTCGTCCCGCGTGATCCGATGCGGATCGTCTGCACGGGCGACTGGGTCGCCGTCGACCCCGACGGCGATCCGCAGTTCGTACGGACGCTGCTGCCGCGGCGTACGGCCTTCGTCCGCTCGACGTCGTCGCAGCGCTCCGAGGGGCAGGTGCTGGCCACCAACGTCGACCACATCGCCATCTGTGTCTCGCTCGCCGTGGAGCTCGACCTGGGGCGGGTGGAGCGCTTCCTCGCGCTGGCCATGTCCAGCTCCAGTGGCGACGCGCTGCTGCGCGACGGGGCCTCCGCCACGGACGGCGCAGCACAGCCGATCGTGGTGCTGACCAAGGCCGATCTGGTGCCGGACACCGGCACGCTGTCGTATCTCGTCCAGGACATCGAGGCCATCGCGCCCGGTGTACAGGTGCTGCCCGTCAGCTCGGCCACCGGGGAGGGGCTCGACGTCTTCGCCGCCATCGTCGCGGGCGGGACGAGCGTGCTGCTCGGGGCGTCCGGCGCGGGCAAGTCGACCCTGGCCAACACCCTCCTCGGCCGCGATGTGATGGAGGTGCAGGCTGCCCGCGATGTCGACGGCAAGGGCCGGCACACCACCACGACCCGCAATCTGCTGGTCCTGCCCTCCGGGGGCGTACTGATCGACACCCCCGGACTGCGCGGGGTGGGACTCTGGGACGCGGAGACCGGCGTCGGCCAGGTCTTCTCCGAGATCGAGGAGCTGGCCGAGCAGTGCCGGTTCCACGACTGCGCCCATGAGTCGGAGCCCGGCTGCGCGGTACTCGCCGCGATCGAGGACGGTTCGCTCTCGGAGCGGCGCCTCGACAGCTTCCGCAAGCTGCTGCGTGAGAACCAGCGCATCGTCGCCAAGACCGATGCCCGGGTGCGGTCCGAAATGCTGCGCGAATGGAAGCGCAGAGGGGCCGAGGGACGGGCGGCCATGGACGCGAAGCGGGGCCGGCTGCGGTAGGCCGCAACCCTGGTCGACGTCCGAATACCGCCAGTGCGGTACCCGGAGGTGCCGCACACTGGGCGGTGTGATGGACGAACAGACCAGGTACGAGGCGGTGAGCAGCCGTGACGCCCGTTTTGACGGGGAGTTCTTCTTCGCCGTCGAAACGACCGGCATCTACTGCCGGCCGAGCTGCCCCGCCGTCACCCCCAAGCGGAAGAATGTCCGCTTCTACCCGACCGCGGCCGCCGCCCAGGGCAACGGCTTCCGGGCGTGCCGACGCTGCCGCCCGGACGCCGCGCCCGGCTCCGCCGACTGGAACGTCCGGGCCGATGTCGTCGGCCGAGCCATGCGGATGATCGGCGACGGCGTGGTCGACCGGGAGGGCGTGCCCGGTCTCGCACACCGGCTCGGCTACAGCTCACGGCAGGTGCAGCGGCAGCTCAACGCGGAGCTGGGCGCCGGACCCGTCGCGCTCGCCCGCGCCCAGCGGGCCCACACTGCGCGGGTGCTGCTCCAGACGACCGGGCTGCCCGTGACCGAGATCGCCTTCGCGTCCGGCTTCGCCAGCGTGCGGCAGTTCAATGACACGATCCGGCAGATCTATGCCCGTACGCCGAGCGCACTGCGCGCCGAGGCCGGGACGGGGCTGGGAGCGGCGGTACGAGAGGCGCGCACCACCGGGATCCCGCTGCGGCTCGCCCACCGGGGGCCGTACGCGGCCCACGAGGTCTTCGATCTCCTGGCAGGCGAGACGGTCGACCGGATCGAGGAGGTCAGCGGGGATCCCGGTGCCCGTACCTACCGGCGCACCCTGCGGCTCCCGTACGGCACGGGCATCGTGGCCGTCGACGAACGGTCCGCCGGGTCCTGGCTGGACGCCCGGATCCACCTCACGGACCTGCGGGATCTGACGACGGCCGTGCAGCGGCTGCGGCGCCTCTTCGATCTGGACGCCGATCCGTACGCCGTCGACGAGCGGCTCGGCACCGACCCGCGACTCGCGACGAGTGTCGCCGCCCGCCCGGGGCTGCGCTCGCCGGGTGCCGCGGATCCGGAGGAGTTCGCCGTACGGACGCTGGTGGGCGGGGCCGGGGCCGAGCGGCTCGTCGAAATGTACGGGAAGGTCCTCGACGTCCCCTGCGGCGGGCTCACGCATGTCTTTCCCGAGCCGGGAGTGCTGGCCGGTGCGGTGGACGACCCGGCGCTGCGGGCTCTGGCGACCGCGCTCGCCGACGGGGACGTACGGCTCGACGCCGGGGCCGACCGCGACGAGGCCGAGCAGGCGCTGCTGCGGCTGCCGGGGATCGGTCCGGCAGCCGCGGCGCTCATCAGGATGCGTGCGCTCGGCGACCCCGATGTGGATCCGGACGGGAGGCCCGAGGCGGAGCGGTGGCGGCCCTGGCGTTCGTACGCCGTACGGCACCTGAGCCTCTAGATCCCCCTGTCGAGGCCCCAGCTGTGGGCCGGGGTCCGGGCCGGGGCTCAGGCAGGCAGGCCCCAGCGTGGCGCGGGCGCGTTCGCCGTGACCGGGCGGACGGTCAGGTCCGGGCGGTCGCCCTTCGCCGTGATCAGCGCCGATTCGCCCCTGCGCAGGCGGATGCGTACCGCACCGTCGGTCAACTCCTCGTGACTCAGCGGGCGTCCGTGCCGGTCGCGGATCTCGATGGCACCCTCGATGCCATGGCGTACGACGCAGGGCGCGCCCGCCTCGCTGGTCACCCGCACCCAGCGGGTCCGCCCCTCTTCGCGTACCGCACTGAGCAGGAACGCCCCCTGTGTACGGAAGTCATGGACGGTCGTCTCCCGCCAGGCGGCGGGCAGCGCCGGGAAGACCCTGATCGTGCCGCCCCAGGACTGGCACACCATGTCGTGCAGCGACTGGGCTGCCGCGAGCGGGGTCTCGATGACGGGGCCGGACTCCTTGTACATCGTGTTGGCCCGAATGAAGCGGCTCATCAGCTCGCCGAGGTAATTCAGCGCGTCCTCGCCCTTGCCGAGCAGGGCGGATATGGAGGCGGCACCCGTGAAGGTGTAGCCCTGCAGGGCGCCCTCGAAACCGACCCAGTGGGCCAGGGACTTCTCGATCAGGGCGCGTTCGTCCGCGGTGGAGCCATTGACCTCGTACAGCGGGTAGACCGCCAGGAGGTGCGAGAAGTGGCGGTGAGACTTCGCGAACGGGGCCCCGGCGCCGATCATGAAGCCGTTCCCGTCGACCGGATAGGGGGTGAGCTTGGACAGCACCTCCTGCCAGCGGGCGGTCAGCGGGTCGCGGACGCCGAGTTCCTTCGCCGAGTCGAGCAGGGTGCGGCAGCCCCAGCGCAGCAGCATCAGGTCGTAGTTGCAGTCCGGCGCGTTGACGCCGTACTCGGGAGAGAACGTGGCCGGGAGATGCAGTTTGCCGTCCGCACCGGGCGCCAGGAAGTGCAGGTAGTAGTTGACGGCCTTGCGCAGCAGCGGGAACAAGGTGTCGCGCAGGATCGACTTGTCCATGGTGTGGCGGTAGGAGAGCCAGACGTTGTGCAGCGCCCAGGTCAGATTGCCGACCTCGGGGGTGGGCGGGTCCTGGCCCGGAATGCCGACGCCGTAGCCGAGGACGGGGGCGGTGGCACCGCCGTTGATCAGGTGCGGGTCCGTGGTGCGTGGCAGTCCGGCCGAATCGGCTCGGTAGGGGGTGGCCACTTCCTTGGAGAGGTTGTCGCGGAATTCGCTCAGGGACCGGGTGATCGCGTCGAGCTCCAGGTGGTTGGAGCCATGGATCAGCCAGTACTCCAGCTGGGCGTTGAGGTTCCACCAGGTGTTGGGCCAGGGAGTGGGTTCGAGCCAGGGACCGGAAGTGGCCATCACGGGCGCGTCCTTACGCGCGGCCGATGCCGTCTTGTACAGCTGGATCCAGTAGAAGCGCTGCAGCCGGGCGTCCGGGAGCGACAGGAAGCTCTTTCGGTAGTACCGGTCCCACCAGATGTGATGCGGTTTGACGAGCCGACCGTACGGGAGGTCGGCCGCGGTCCTGACGTGGCGCAGCGCACGGTCGCGGGCTGTCGCCCTCGGGTGCGAGTGCGTGACCGTGACGTACAGGGTGCGTGCCCCACCGCGGGTGACCTCACGCCAGGCGGTGACATGCTCGCCGCCCGCCAGCAGCGGCTGGACGGCGGCCGTTGATCCCTCGTGCTCCTCGACGGTGGCGGGCGGATTACCGGTGTAGCCGGCGGGAAGCTTCTGGAAGTCGGCTCGCGGGCTGATCGCGTCGGCCGGGTGGAAGACCCAGCGGAAGCCCTGCTCGCCCGCGCTCGGGGTTACCTCCACGGCGAGCAGGTCGCTGGAGGAGTGGACGAAGGCGCGGAGCTTCAAGGTGCCCGCGGTGGTGGTGATCGTGCCTTCGAGTTCGGCGGTGCGCAGCCGCATCCACCAGTCGATGCCGGTGATGGTGCCGGCCGGTTCCAGGGTGAAGTGGCCGATCGGGAGGCGGGCGAGGCCGAAGAGGGAGCCGAACTCGGGGCGGTGGTCCTGGACCTCGGAGTGCTGGACGTTGAATCGGACGGCCGTGGTGGTGGCGCCGGGCTCGGCGTAGATGCCGGAGCCGAGGCGTCCGTTGCCCAGATACGGGCCCTCGTACCAGGTCTTCGGCAGCTTCTGCCAGAGCAGGTCGGCGTCGTCCAGGACCGTGCGCCAGCTGTCGTCGGGGGAGTGCACGGTGACCGGGGCCGGGGCGGTGGGTCCAGGGGCGGCCGGGGCGGCTGCCTGGGCGGGGACGGACGCGCCGCCCACCACGAGTGCGCCGCCGATCGCGGTGCCGGTGGCGAGAACACTTCTTCGGGAGGGGGACGGGGCTTCGTTCCGGGACGGGCGGGAGGGGTCCGGTGCTGTGGGCAAGGCATCTCCTGGCGACTCGTACGCAGGCACATCAATTCATCCGAGCTATTCCTTCAGGGGAAAGTAGGCACGAGGCATCATTGCGTCAATAGAGCGGGAGAGGTCGGATGTATTTCCCTCTATCTGGACAACATCCCTCCAGATGGTCAGGGGGGAGGAGGTGCGGAGGTCAGGCCCAGATCACCGCGCTCAGCCAGGCGCCAGTCACCAGCAGACATGCGTAGAGCTCGACGAGCACGGAATAGCCCGTCGCCCGCATCACCGAGCGGACCGATGCCCATCCCGCCCCGTGGCTGCCGAGCCGCAGCCGCTCCGCCCCGTAGATCGCCCCCACATAACCGATGATCCCGCCCACCACCGGCACCACGAAGAAGCCCACGATCGCGCCGGCCCCGCCCAGCATCAGAGTCTTGCGCGGTGCACCGGACTCACGGGGGCGGCGCGGCGGCAGCAACGGCTTCAGCGCCTGGTTCAGCAGAAGCAGTGCGGTGGCACCTATGAGTACCCCCCAGGCTGCCGGAGTCGTGTCGGTCAGCGCCCACCACAGCACGGCGGCCCAGACGATCGCCTGCCCCGGCGCCCCCGGCACCAGCACGCCGACCAGGCCGAGAAGCATCACCAGGCCGACGGCGACGAGCTGCCACACTCCCATCTGACCAGCCTGCCGGAGTCCGGCCGGTCCCGCCTGTCAGTGCGGCTCGGGGCGGGCCGTCGGTGCAGCTCAGGGCCGTAACGAAGCGGCGGGGACACCGGGCCGGGGTATCCGGTGGGGGCCTTGTTCAGGTCCGTGGCGTCCGGGCCACCCAGCCCCGCTCGTACGCGTGCCAGCCCAGCTGAAGCCGGGTCGACACCCCGGTCAGCTCCATCAGCCCCTTCACCCGTCGCTGAACGGTCCGCAGCCCCAGCTCCAGCTGCTTTGCCACGCTCGCATCCGTCAGCCCGGCCAGCAGCAGCGAAAGAATCTCCAGGTCCGTCGCATCGGGCGCGGTGGACTCCTCCTCCAGCCGGTCGTTCTCACCGAGCCTGAGCGGCATGGCCTCGCGCCACACCGCCTCGAAGAGCCCCATCAGTGACTCCAGCAGCCCGGAGGCGTGAACCACCAGTGCCGCAGGCTCGGCGCCCCGTCCGGTCAACGGCACCATCGCCAGGGCCGTGTCGGCGATGACCAGCTTGGTGGGCACCCGGTCGACGACCCGGCACTGCTCGTCACGGCTCAGCGCGGCCGACAGCTCCGTGATCCCGGACGGCAGCGCGAGCACCTCGCGCTCGACCACCACCCGGAACGACACCCCGCGCGTGGCGGCCTGCTCCTCGGACTCGTTCTCCATTCCGGTCACCGCGATCGGCTTCCCTGTGACCAGGGCGCACACCTCACTCGTCGCACCCAGCTGCAACTGGTGGAAACGGTGCGCCACCGCGCTCGCGCCCGTGACCACCTCGACCAGATCGTGCACGGCCGAATCGGTGGCCTCCGCCCGGTACTCCTCGGCGAGCAGCGCCGCCGCCATCTCCGCCTGCTCCAGCTCATGGCGCTGCTGGGTCAGCAGCGCACCCAGCGCCACCCCCGGTGGTGCGGCCACCCAACGGCCCGTACGGGCCGACGACTGGGCGGCCAGTCCATGCTGTTCCAGCCGGCGCAATGCCCGTTCGGTGTCCGACTCGGGAAGTGCCAGCCGGTGCGCGAGATCGGAGACCTCCGCGGCTCCCACCGCCACGAGCGCGCGGTACGCCGACTCCTGTATCTCGTCGAGACCTATGGCTCCCAGCATCCCCGGACCCCTCCCGGACGCATTGATTCCGCACGATGTCGCTGTCTTCGGGCGCCCGGTCGTGGCGGAAAGCGGCCACGGCGTAAACCCGCCGTGTACATCATCCCTTTATCGCCCGTCGCTCTGCCAATGTGGCGCCACCGCAGTACCAACAACCTCCGGAATGCTGCGGTTTGTTCAGAGATATTCCGGTTTCACTTGGGGAGAGCGATGCGTCCGATATCGCGTACGGCACTGGGAGCGGCCACCGCCGCCGTCCTGGCCGTCACCGCGATCGCACCGTCCGCGGCAGCGCCGCGGGACGAGACGACCGCGAAGAGACCACTGACCGGCAGTGCCGCCGCCGACGCCAAGGAGGGCAAGCCGGTCACCGTCACCCTGGTCACCGGCGACAAGGTCCTGGTGAGCACGGACAGTTCGGGAACCGCATCGGTCACCGCACTGCCGCGCGAGGACGGCACCGTCCCCCTCGTGCAGACCAGGCAGTCCGGCAAGGACCTCTACGTCTACCCCGACACCGCCGCCGACGCGCTGGCTGCGGGCACGGTCGACGAGGAACTCTTCAACGTCACCGGACTCATCCGCCAGGGCTACGACGACGCGAGCACCAAGTCGCTGCCGCTGATCGCCGTCTACGGCAAGGACACGGCCCGCTCCGCGCCCGCCACCCCGCGCGGCGCCAAGCGCGGACTCGCACTCGACGCGATCGACGGCGTTGCGCTCAAGGCGGACAAGGAGAAGGCCGCCGACTTCTGGTCGGACGTCACCAACACCCGTTCCCGCTCGGCCTCCGGTCTGAAGAAGCTCTGGCTCGACCGCAAGGTTCAGGCCACCCTCGACAAGTCGACCAAGCAGATCGGCGCCGACCTCGCCTGGGCCGCCGGATACGACGGCAAGGGCACCAAGGTCGCCGTGCTCGACACCGGTGTCGACGCCGAACACCCCGACCTCAAGGGCCGGATCGCCGCCTCGGAGAACTTCACCGACTCCGACACCACCGACGACCGTCAGGGCCACGGCACCCACACCATCTCCACCGTGGGCGGCTCCGGCGCGGCCGGCGACGGCAAGAAGAAGGGCGTCGCCCCCGGCGCAGACCTGCTCGCGGGCAAGGTCCTCAACGACAGCGGCTCCGGCGCCGAGTCCTGGATCATCGCCGGCATGCAGTGGGCCGTCGACCAGAAGGCCGACGTCGTCTCCATGAGCCTCGGCAGCCCGTCGCCGACCGACTGCACCGACCCGATGAGCGTCGCAGCCGAGGAACTCGCCCAGAGCAAGAACACCCTGTTCGTGATCGCGGCCGGAAACGCGGGACCGACGCTGAACACCGTCTCCTCGCCGGGCTGCGCCCCGAGCGTGCTGACTGTCGGTGCCGTCGACCGCGACGACTCCACGGCCCAGTTCTCCAGCCGCGGACCCGTGATCGGATCGCACACCCTCAAGCCCGAGATCTCCGCCCCTGGCGTCAACATCTCGGCCGCTGCGGCCGGTGGTCGCGGGGTGTACGCGTACCGGACGATGTCCGGTACGTCGATGGCCACCCCGCATGTCGCGGGCGCCGCAGCCATCGTGAAGCAGCGTCACCCGGACTGGACCGCTCTGCAGATCAAGGCGGCCCTCGTGTCGTCCGCGAAGAGCGACATCCCCGGCGACGTACGCGAGACCGGCGGCGGGCGCCTCGATGTGAAGGCCGCCATCGACACCACCGTCGTCGGCGCTCCCGCCGTCCAGGGCGGCACCTTCAACTGGCCGCAGGACAAGAGCGACCGCACCACGGTCGACGTCCCGTACACCAACTCCGGCACCGAGCCGGTGAAGCTGTCGCTGAAGGTCCAGGGCGTCACCGGCAACGACGGGTCGGACGTCCGCTCCTCGGTGGCGAAGCTCGACGCGAGCACCGTCACCGTGCCGGCCGGAGCCACCGTCAAGGTCCCGCTGCACATCGACCCGACCGCGAAGCTGAAGGCATCCCAGTACGGCGATGTCACCGGACGTGTGCTCGCCAGCGGGCCCGACGGCGTCAAGGTCTCCACCCCGTTCTCGATGTACGTCGGACCGGAGACCGTCACCCTGCGCGTCAAGCTCGTCGACCGCACCGGCAAGCCCGCCACGGGCCCCTCCTCGGTGGACCTCATCGGCACCGACACCGCCGGCGGTGAGCGACGCTTCAACGACGGCGCCACCGACCAGGTCTACCAGGTCCGCCCCGGTGCGTACTTCGTCTCCAGCTTCATCACCACTCCCGACACGAAGGACGCCACCGGCAAGGTGGTCGAGTCCGTCGGCTACCTCGCCAGGCCGCAGCTGAACGTCACCAAGGACACCACCTTGGTACTGGACGCCCGCAAGGCCCACCGGATCCAGGTGAAGACGGAGGACCGCGCGTCCGAGAGCCGCTCCACGACACTCTCCTTCGGCCGCAGCTGGGACGATGCCTGGCTGCACTCCGGTTCCATCACCGGCACCGGCATGAACTACCTGGCCGACGTGCAGGGCAAGGCGAGTGACGGCGACTTCGAGTTCGCCAGCCTCTGGCGCGCGTACGCCCCGCAGATCGAGAAGCTGTCGGTCGTCGGCGGCTCCGCACTGCACCCGACGGTGGCGAGCACCGGCTCCGTCAACCTCGACGGTACCGGGGAGGCCGCACTCGTCGACGCGGGCACCGGTACCCCCGACGAGCTGAAGGCCGCCGGTGTCTCGGGCAAGATGGCCCTGGTCAAGATCGCCGATGACGGAGCGATGGCCACTCAGGCGCGGAACGCCGAGTCCGCGGGCGCAAAGGCGGTCATCGCGTACCGGCCGTCCGCAGGCCCCTGGACGCCGTCCGTCGGATATGGTCCGGCGCCGCTGCCTTCTCTCGGTATCGAGTCGAGCGAGGCGGACGCACTGAAGGCCGCCCTGGCCGACGGCCCCGTGAAGCTGAGCTGGAAGGCCACCGCCGCCAGCCCGTTCGTCTACAACCTCGCCTTCCCCGAGACCGGCCCGGTCACCTCGGACCGTACGTACAAGGTGCGTGACAGCAAGCTCGGCAAATCCACCGCCACATACGAGGCGATGGGCGTCGCGGCCGACTACATGGACACGATGATCATCAACCGCCCGTACGGCGGGAGTTACTCCGGTGGCTTCGACACCGTCGCCGTCCCCGGCAAGCGCACCGAGTACTACTCGGCGGGCGACACCGGCTGGGAGCGGTACCTCTCCTCCAGCTTCCCCTTTGGCGAGTACATGGTCGACCGGCCCCGTACGTACACGGCAGGCTCCGAGCGTACGGAGAACTGGTACCGGGGCATCCCGGCCCCGGCCGCTCCGCGTGACGCCGCGGGCAAGGTCCAGCTCGCCGCCGAACGGCAGGACAACGTGATCGGCGTCGCCCCGGGCTTCTGGAGCGACACCGAGCACGCCGGTCTCCAGGGCTCCTTCGGAGATGTGGGCAACATGCGGCTGACCAGCGGTGGCGAGGTGCTCGGCGAGTCCGGCTGGCCGTCCGGGGTCTTCACCGTCCCGGCCGGGGACGCCGCGTACGAACTCACCATGACCACCGCCAAGTTCGGCCAGCCCGCCGCCGTGTGGCAGCGGTCCACCCACACCGAGACCACCTGGAAGTTCCGCTCGAAGCGGGACGAGAACGTGTACTCACAGGGGATCCCGCTGCTCTTCCCGGGCTACGACCTGGAGACCGACGGACTCAAGACCCTCCCGGCGAAGGACGGTCAGACGATCGGCCTGAGCGTCACCGGCCACGCGGGCTACACGCCCGGCAAGCTGGTCGCCGCCGAGGTCTCCTACTCGTACGACGACGGCGAGACCTGGACCCGGGCCACCACCGCACAGCAGGGCGGCCACTGGACCGCGACCGTGAACCACGCGGGCGCGGCCGGCAAGCCCGTCACCCTGAAGACCGAACTGACGGACGCCAGCGGCAACTCCGTCATCCAGACCGTGAACGACGCGTACGCCGTGCGCTGATCACGTCCTGACCGGTCCGCCGGGCGACCTTCCCATGGGGGGTGGGGCCGCTCGGCGGACCTTTTTTCATGGCCACTTTTTCCGGATGACCCGTTCTCGTAAGGCCCGTGCGGTGGACAATAAGGGCATGAGCCAGCAGGGGGAGAGGCCCGCCGCCCACGAGGACGACTGGTGGCGCAGGCTGTACGACGAGACCGCCAGGGACACCGGGGCGAGCAACGCGGCCGACAGCCTCGACGACCGCTTCGACTCGGCGTCGGACGCGGCGAGTCCGGGCGGGCCCGGGGGGTTTGACGGAGCGGGGGAGGGGGCTGAGTGTCTGCTTCCGCCTTCGGCGGTGGTGCCGGGCACGTCGGCCGGGCCGCCGCTGCCGCCTCCGCCGTCCGTGCCGACGCCTCCGCTGACGCCTCCGCCTCCGCCGGTCGCGTCGGCCGGGCCGCCGCCGTCCGCGCCAGTGGTGCCTGAGCCGGTGTGGGTGCGTGCTCCGTGGGAGCCGCCGGTTGCGCCCGTACGCGCCCCGGGTGCATCCCCGGCCGGCCCGTCGCAGCCGCGCACCTTCGCCGCACCGCCGGTTCCGGCCGGTCCTGCGGCCGCCGCTGACCTGCCGTCGGGGCCGGACTTGCCGTCGGGGCCCGAGCTTGCGCCCGAGCCATCCCTCGCCGATGGGGCGTCCGCGCCGGCGCCGCCGCTGCCCAGGCGGCCGGGCGGCGAGGGACCCGCCGCCCCGCAAGCCCCCGCCATCACGGTCACCGCACAGGCACCTGCACCCGAGCCTGATCGCGCACCCGCACCCGCACCCGCACCCGTACCCGCACCCGCCCCGCTCCGCCCTGTGATCGGCCATGTGGGTGACCGGCCGCCCACCGACGACGCCGAGCCCACCACGCTGCCCGCCACCGTCCCCCAAGAGCTCGACGGTCTCGTCGCCGACACCGTGCTCGACGGCGCCGAATACGGCACGTACACCCTGCGCGCCGCCTCCGTGCGCGGGGACTCCGCACGGTTGCGGGGCGAGCCCCGCCGCGATGCGCTGCTCACTGTCCGCTTCGGCGCCGACAGGAGCGCGCTCGTCCTGGTCGCCGTCGCCACCGGGGCCCGCGCCACCGAGCGGGCGCATCTGGCGGCGGCCGACGCCTGCCGCTGGATCGGCGGTGCCGTCGGCCGCAGCCATGTCCGGCTCTCCGAGGACATAAGGGCCGGCCGCCGTGGCGACCTCAAATCCGGCCTGCACCGCCTCACCGACCGTAGCTACGGCAAGCTGCGCGCCCGCGCCGCCGAGCTGGGACTCCCTGCTGCTGCGCAGCAGCAGCCGCGCCGAACCCCCGCGCGGGGAGCCCTCGCTCGCCCAGGAGCTCGCCGAACGCTGGACTCCTGACCAGGCACCCGGGCTCGCCACTTTCCTCGCGGACACCCAGCTCAGGGTGAAGGGGTTGGTAACTGCTCTCCGGGGAGTGCGCATAACGTCGGTTTAGCTCAATCGTGTGATGGTCCGCTCGCGGGCTTGCGGTGCCTTGGGCCGACCCGGTTAACGTGATCGTGTGATCTGGGACGCCGGGTGCGGCGCCAGCGTGCGGGGCCCCCGTTCTACCGGAGTGATGGTTCGGGGCCTCCCCGTCGCCTCTGGCCGTATCCACATGGCCAGGTCGCGCAGGGAACTGGCCTCCCGAGATCGGACCACGCACGGGATGCGTGTCGCCGCCCCGGGGTTGAGTACGCCGGGGACCAGTGCGCCCAAGACCGTTCGGGGCGTGCGGCTGTCGGGACTCACTCCCGCTCAGTCTTCAGGAACGGTACTCCGACGACCGTACGAGTGTCGGCGTCTGGGAGGCGTAACCGCGCGCGCCATGGGTTGATGGATGCGGAGTCCGGAAGCCGAAGCGCGGAAAGGGTACGCACCCATGGCCAAGCAGAACGTGTCGGAGCAGTTCGTCGACATCCTCGCCCGGGCGGGCGTCAAGCGAATGTACGGCGTCGTCGGCGACAGCCTCAACCCGGTCGTCGACGCCATCCGCCGCAACTCGGCCATCGACTGGATCCAGGTCAGGCACGAGGAGACAGCCGCGTTCGCCGCCGGAGCCGAGGCCCAGATCACCGGCTCGCTGGCGGCCTGCGCCGGATCCTGCGGCCCCGGCAATCTGCACCTCATCAACGGCCTCTACGACGCCCACCGCTCCATGGCACCCGTTCTCGCCCTCGCCTCGCACATCCCTTCGAGCGAGATCGGTCTCGGCTACTTCCAGGAGACCCATCCGGAGCTGCTCTTCCAGGAGTGCAGCCACTACAACGAGATGATCTCCAACCCGCAGCAGATGCCGCGGCTGCTCCAGACGGCCATTCAGCACGCGATCGGCCGAGGCGGCGTCAGCGTCGTCTCGATGCCGGGTGACATTGCATCGCAGCCGGCCCCGGAGAAGTCGATCGAGCACGCCCTCGTCACCACGCGGCCGACGGTACGGCCCGGTGACGAGGAGATCGAGAAGCTCTGCCGGATGGTCGACGAGGCGAAACGTGTGACATTGTTCTGCGGCAGCGGCACGGCGGGTGCCCACGCCGAGGTGATGGAGTTCGCCGAGCGGGTGAAGGCCCCGGTCGGGCACGCGCTGCGTGGCAAGGAATGGATCCAGTACGACAACCCGTACGACGTCGGCATGAGCGGACTGCTCGGCTACGGCGCTGCCTACGAAGCGACCAACGAGTGCGATCTCCTCATCCTGCTCGGCACCGACTTCCCGTACAACGCCTTCCTTCCCAGCGATGTCAAGATCGTCCAGGTCGATGTGCGCCCTGAGCACCTCGGCCGCCGCTCCAAGCTGGACCTGGCGGTCTGGGGCGATGTCCGCGAGACGCTGCGATGTCTTACCCCGCGGGTCAGGACCAAGACCGATCGCAAGTTCCTCGACCGGATGCTGAAGAAGCACGCCGACGCGCTGGAGGGCGTGGTCAAGGCGTACACCCGCAAGGTCGAGAAGCACATCCCGATCCACCCGGAGTACGTCGCCTCGGTGCTGGACGATCTGGCGGACGACGACGCCGTGTTCACCGTCGACACCGGTATGTGCAATGTCTGGGCCGCCCGCTATCTCTCGCCCAACGGCAAACGCCGCGTCATCGGTTCGTTCAGCCACGGCTCGATGGCCAACGCGCTGCCGCAGGCCATCGGCGCCCAGTTCATCGACCGGAACCGGCAGGTGGTGTCGATGTCCGGCGACGGCGGATTCACGATGCTGATGGGCGACTTCCTCACCCTGGTGCAGTACGACCTGCCGGTGAAGGTCGTGCTGTTCAACAACTCCTCGCTCAGCATGGTCGAGTTGGAGATGCTGGTCGCCGGCCTGCCGTCGTTCGGTACGACCAACAAGAACCCGGACTTCGCGGCGATCGCCAGGGCCGCCGGGGCGTACGGCGTACGGGTGGAAAAGCCCAAGCAGCTTGAAGGCGCCCTCAAGGACGCCTTCAAGCACAAGGGCCCGGCGCTCGTCGATGTCGTCACCGACCCCAACGCACTCTCCATCCCGCCGAAGATCAGCGCGGAGATGGTGACCGGTTTCGCGCTCTCCGCCAGCAAGATCGTGCTGGACGGCGGAGTCGGCCGGATGGTCCAGATGGCCCGCTCCAACCTGCGGAACGTGCCCCGCCCCTGAACGAACCCGAGCAGCGGGGCGGGACGGGCCGGGACTTCGCGCCGGGGCCGGCCGGGACCTCAGGCAGGGGTCAGGCGGACCGTCAGGATCTGGAACGGCCGCAGGGACAGTACGAGACCGTGCTCATCGGTGTCCGCCTCGTGCAGCGGCCGTTCCAGCAGGTCGGTGATCCGGGCCTGTACGACGGGGAATCCGACCCGCAGTGTCGTGTCGGCGCGCCCGCCCGCCGACTCGTACAGCCGCACGATCACATCGCCGCTGCGGTCCTCGGCGAGCTTGACCGACTCCACCGTGACCGCCGGATGTCCGGGGCCGATCAGTGACGGCAGGGACGGCGCAACGGCCGCCCGTAACGGGAGATTGAGCGCCAGCCCCTCCCGTACCGCATCCGTGACCTCACCGCCCGGCGCCAGCGCGTACCTGAACCGATGCCTGCCGAGGTCGGTCTCCGGGTCCGGGCTGTGCGGGGCGCGCAGCAGCGTCAGCCGTACGGTTGTGCCCAGGCCCGAACCGTGCGGGGTCCGGGTCACCTCGTGCCCGTACGTCGAGTCATTGAGCAAGGTGATGCCGTACCCCGGCTCGGCGACCCGCAGCCAGCGATGGGCGCAGATCTCGAAACGGGCCGCGTCCCAGCTGGTGTTGTCGTGTGTCGGGCGGTGAGTGTGCCCGAACTGGATTTCGGCCGTCGACCGTTCGGCGTGCACATCGAGCGGGAACGACACCTTGAGGACCTTTTCCGACTCCCGCCAGTCCACCTCGGTGTCGATGTCGATCCGCCGACTGCCCGCGGTCAGCCGGATCTCCTGCACGATGCGCGACGCCCCGAACGACCGCATCACACGGACGGCGGCCCGCAACGGCCCCTCCTCGATCAGTTCCACGGAGTCGGCGTCGGTGAGATCGGTGCGGGTGCGGCGGTAGTGGCGGTCGATGTCCCAGGCGTCCCAGTGATTGGGATGATCCGGATGCAACTGGAGGAGGTTGGCCCGGTGACCGGGTGCGAGGACGTCCCGCCCCGCGCCGAGATCGCGGACGGCGGCGATCAACCCGTCGCCGTCGACCACGACCCGCAGCAGCCCGTTGTCGAACACGAATCCCTCGTCCGCCGAACCGGTCACCGTGACCGCGTGCTCCACAACCGCCGAACCGTCCAGCAGACCCGCGCCCAGCCCGGGTGTCTCGGCGAGCACCGCCGTACGCCCGTCGCCCAGCGGCTGCACATGCGCGCCCGAGGGCAGCACCGCGCTCGCCTCGGCGTCGAGCTCGACCACCTGAATTCGGTGGTACGGCGATGAGTTGAGCGCCACGAGACCCTCGGCCCCACCCAGCGCCGCCACCGCGTCCGCCACCAGATCGGCCAGCTCCTCCCGTACCCGTTCGTATGTCTCGTGGGCCTCCCGGTGCACCCAGGCGATCGACGAGCCCGGCAGGATGTCATGGAACTGATGCAGTAGCACCGTCTTCCACAGCCGGTCCAGCGCCTCGTACGGATAACGGTGGCCGGGAGTCCGCAGCGCCGCCGTGGTGGCCCACAACTCGGCCTCACGGAGCAGGTGTTCGCTGCGCCGGTTGCCCTGCTTGGTCCTGGCCTGGGTGGTGTACGTGGCCCGGTGCAGCTCCAGATACAGCTCACCGGACCAGACCGGTGCCTGCGGCCCGTACTCCTCCTCGGCCGCCGCGAAGAACGCCGCCGGCCTCTCGATCTCGACCTTGGGCGAACCCTCCAGATCCCTGAGCCTGCGTGCCTTCTCCAGCATCTCGCGGGTCGGACCGCCCCCGCCGTCACCCCAGCCGAACGGGACGAGGGAGCGGGTCGCCAGCCCCTTCTCCGCGAAGTTCCTTTCCGCATGGGCCAGTTCGCGACCGTGGAACTGTGCGTTGTAGGTGTCCACGGGCGGGAAGTGGGTGAAGACCCTGGTCCCGTCGATGCCCTCCCACCAGAAGGTGTGATGTGGCATTTTATTGCTCTGGTTCCAGGACAGTTTTTGCGTCAGGAACCACTTCACCCCTGCCAGTCGCGCCAGTTGCGGGAAAGCGGCCGTGTAGCCGAAGGAGTCCGGCAGCCAGATCTCCTCCGTCTCCACCCCCAGCTCCTGCTCGAAGAACCGCTTGCCGTGCACGATCTGCCGGGCAAGCGCCTCACCGCCCGGCATATTTGCATCGGACTCCACCCACATCGACCCCACGGGCGCCCACTGTCGGTCCGCCACGGCCTGCTTGATCCGTTCCCAGATGTGCGGCTGATGCTCCTTCACCCAGGCGTACTGCTGGGCCTGCGACGCGGCGAAAACCAGCTCCGGATAGTCCTGGGCCAGCGCGGTGACATTGGCGAAGGTGCGCGAGGCCTTGCGCACCGTCTCGCGCAGCGGCCACAGCCACGCCGAGTCGATGTGCGCATGCCCGGCGGCCGAGATCCGGTGTGCGCTCGCCGACGCCGGCCGGGACAGCACCTCGGTGAGCCGGCCCCGGCGGGCTCGCGCCGTGCCCGCCACATCGTGCAGATCCAGTGCGTCGAGCATGCGCTCCAGCGCCCGCAGGATCTCGTGCCGCCGAGACCGGTCGACGGGCAGTTCCCGCATCAGCTCGGAGAGCACCTCGATGTCCAGAACGAGATGCCAGACCTCCTCGTCCAGCACGGCGAGGTCCGCGGAGGCGAACCGGTAGAGGGGCCGGTCACCCGCCGTAGTCACGTCCCCGAGCGGCGTCGGCGCGAATCCGTGCTCCAGAACCGCCGGGTTGGCCGCCGCCTCCAGGAGCAATGAGACCGGTTCACCGCCGACGGCCTGGGACGTGACCGTCAGATGCCGATTTCGCGGATGGATGCCCTTGAGCGGAACGCCCGCGGTGTCGTACAGCATCCCCTCGGCCTGGAATCCGGGCCCCTGGCCACAGAAGCCGGGGTCGACGACCACCTCGACGCGCCGCCCCGCCCAGTCCTCGGGCACCGTCCCCTCAAGCCGGAACCAGCTGGTGGACCACGGCTTCCCCCACTCCGTACCTGCACTGAACGGCTCGTAGGTTCCCTCCAGTACCTCGGCCACCGGTACGGGTTCGCCGGCAATGTGCCGGACGGAGAGGGTGAGCGGGGTCCGGGCCGGGTACTGGGCCGGGCGGATGAACTGGTGCAGGGCCCTTTCGAGGCGGTCCTCCACCAATGTGCGGTCGTCGTGCATCACGGCTCCTCGGGTCGGCGCCTTGGGGCGTTCATGGCTCCACTTCCCCGGCGGCGCAACCGGCACCCCTGCGAGCGACGCGACGGGGTGATGGTTGATCAACTGTCCCTGCACACACCCTTGGCGACTCCAAAACAATGTGACATATTACTGTCGTGTTCATGAGACAGCCCCTGGATGTCGTCATCGTCGGGGCCGGAGTGGTCGGTGCCGCCTGCGCCTACTACGCCTCCCGGTCCGGACTGTCCGTAGCCGTCGTCGACCGAGGGCCGGTCGCCGGAGGCACCACCGGAGCCGGGGAGGGCAACCTCCTGGTCTCCGACAAATTGCCAGGACCCGAACTGGAACTGGCCCTGCTCTCCGCCTCCTTGTGGCGCGAACTGTCGGAAGAACTTTCTTCGGACATCGAGTACGAGATCAAGGGCGGCCTGGTCGTGGCGGCGTCCGAGGAATCCCTGACCACCCTGTCCACGACGGCCGCCGACCAGCGAGGAGCCGGAGTCGAGGCGTACCACGTCACATCCGACCGGCTCCGCGATGCCGAGCCCCACCTCGCACCGCACCTTGCCGGAGGCTTCCACTACCCGCAAGACGCTCAGGTTCAACCAGCGCTGGCGGCAGCCGAGTTGTTACGGGCAGCCGGCCGCTCCGGAGCACGCCTGTGCCCGGGGGAGGAAGTCGTCGCGATACTCAGGGACCGGGATGGTGCGGTAGGCGGGGTGCGCACCGCACGGAGTGAACTGCGCGCCCCGGTGGTCGTCAACGCGGCGGGCACCTGGGGCGGTGAACTGGCCGCAATGGCCGGGGTGGACCTGCCGGTCCTGCCGCGCAGGGGATTCGTGCTCGTCACCGAGCCGTTGCCGCGGCTGATCCGGCACAAGGTCTACGCGGCGGAGTACGTGTCCGATGTGTCGAGCGGGTCCGCGGCGCTGCAGACCTCGCCCGTGGTGGAGGGAACCCCGGCGGGGCCGGTGCTGATCGGGGCCAGCCGCGAACGGGTCGGCTTCGACCGGACCTTGTCGGTTCCGGCGATCGCCCGACTGGCCGCCCAGGCCGCCGCTCTCTTCCCCGTATTGGCGGATGTGCGGGTGATGCGCGCCTACCACGGGTTCCGCCCCTACCTGCCCGATCATCTGCCGGCGATCGGCCCGGACCCCCGGGTGCCAGGCCTCTTCCACGCCTGCGGCCATGAAGGAGCCGGGATCGGGCTGGCCCCTGCGACCGGACTGCTGATCGCCGACGCGATCGCCGGGCAGCGGCCGGTACTCGATCTCGGACCGTTCGCCCCGGACCGGTTCGACACCACGTGCCATGTCACATGACTGCGGAGGGGGCTCGTGTGCCCCAGGAGAGGACCCTGTGAGACGTACCCGTGCACGTACCCCTGCCGAGCTCGTCGCGGCGCAGCCCGAACCGGAATTCCAGCTGACTTTCGACGGGCGCCCGGTTCGTGGACTGCCGGGCCAGAGCATCGCCGCGGCCCTCTGGTCGGCGGGCATCCTGACCTGGCGCACCACTCGGGTCCACGGCCGGCCGCGGGGAGCCTTCTGCGGCATCGGTGCCTGCTACGACTGCCTGGCCACGGTCAACGGCCGGCCGAACCAGCGCGCATGCCTGCTTCCCGCCCGCCCCGGCGACGCCATCACCACACAGGAGGGCGACGGGCATGCCGCACTCGACAGATGAACGCCGCCCACGGGACGCGGACTGCGCCGGACTCGCCGTGGTGGGCGCGGGACCGGCCGGCCTGGCCGCCGCCGTCACCGCGGCCGATCACGGGCTCGACGTGGTTCTGCTGGACTCGGCCGTTACGCCCGGTGGGCAGTACTACCGGAGCCCGCCCGCCGGGCTTGGCGCGACCCGGCCCGGCGCCCTCCACCACGGCTGGCCCGTCTTCGCCGGACTCTCCGCACGACTTGCCGCGCACCGCGGCTCCGGCGCGATCCGCCATCTCCCCAACCATCAGGTGTGGACGGTCGAACGAGCCGGTGAAGGCGACTGGATCCTGCACGCCGTCACCGGAGCCGAAGGGGAACAGCGTTCCGCTGTCCGGGCCCGCCGACTGCTGCTGGCGACGGGCGCCCATGAACGTCAACTTCCCTTCCCCGGCTGGACGCTTCCGGGCGTGGTGAGCGCGGCCGGCGCCCAGGCGATGCTCAAGTCCGGCCTGGTGCTGCCCGGCCGGCGGATCGTGGTCGCGGGGAGCGGCCCGCTTCTGCAGGCCGTCGCCCTCTCGCTGACGCGCGCCGGTGCGAGCGTTCCCGCACTCATCGAAGCGTCCGGTTACGGGGCGTACGCGCGCGCTCCCCGGGTGCTGGCCGCCAACCCCGGCAAGATGGCGGAAGGTGTCCGGTACGGGGCGGCACTGACCGGCGCCGGAGTTCGAATGCTGACTCACCGGGCGGTGACCGACGTGCACGGCGACGACCGGGTGGAGGCGGTGACCGTCAGCCGGGTGGACCGCCGGTGGCGCCCTGTGCCGGGGACCGGCCGCACGATCGCCTGCGATGCGCTCGCCGTCGGTCACGGGCTCGTTCCTCAGCTGGAACTCGCCGTAGCGGCGGGCTGCGGTACGCGCGCTTGCGCGGACGGCACGCATGTGGTCACCCTCGACGAGCAGCTCAGGACCACCGTGCCGGGGGTCTGGGCGGCGGGAGAGGCCGGCGGCATCGGCGGCGTCGAACTTGCTCTCTGCGAAGGAGAGTTGGCAGCGCTGTCGGTCATTCGTGAGATGCGGGGCGGTGTGCAGCGGGCAGCGGCGCGCAGAGCAGTCGCCCTGCGTCGTTCCCGACGCCGTCTGCGGGCCTTTTCCGCGTTGATGGGTGTCGTGCACCGGCCGGGGGCGGGGTGGAGCGAATGGCTGACCGACGACACGGAGGTCTGCCGTTGCGAAGAAGTCACCGCGGGCCGGATCCGTACCGCGTGCGAGGAGTTCGGAGCCGGTGACACCAGGACCGTCAAACTGCTCACCCGGGCCGGAATGGGGTGGTGCCAGGGCCGGACCTGCGGATTCGCCGCCCGTGAACTGGCCGACGCGCACGGCAGCGGACGCAGCACCGGTGAAGGGCCGGACGGCCCCGACCGGCGCCCGCTCGCCTGCCCGGTAAGGCTGTCCACGCTCGCCGACCTGGCCGACCCCGGATAGACCCGCAGCCACTCCCCGACACGCCTCGGCCGCGCCTCGGTACTTCGCGCCGCCGGCTGTTGCCCATGCTTCCCCCCACGCCGTAAATGTCACACCACTCAAGGAGTCACGATGCAGACGAACGCCCACCCGCGCACCCGCCCCTGGCACGGGGTCATGGTCGCCACCCCGATCACATTGCGCGATGACTGCACGATCGACTACGACGCCTATGCCACGCATGTCCAACAGCTCATCGCGGAGGGTTGCGACGGTGTGGTGCCCAACGGGTCACTGGGGGAGTACCAGACCCTGACCGACAGCGAACGCGAGCAGGTGGTCCGGGTCGCCGTCGAGGCGGCAGGCGACGGCAGCCGCGTCATGCCGGGCGTCTCCGCCTACGGCAGCGCGGAGTCGCGGCGCTGGGCGGAACAGGCCGCAGAGGCGGGCGCCGGTTCCGTGCTGCTCCTGCCGCCCAACGGATACCGCTGCGAGGACGCGGCGGTTCGAGCCCACTACGCCACTGTGGCCGAAGTCGGGGTTCCGGTCGTCGCGTACAACAACCCGTTCGACACCAAGGTGGATCTGACACCGAGCCTGCTCGCCGCTCTCCACCAGGAGGGCAGCATCGTGGCGGTCAAGGAGTTCAGCGGCGATGTCCGAAGGGCCTACGAGATCGCCGAACAGGCGCCCGGCCTCGACCTGCTCGTGGGCGCCGACGACGTGCTGCTGGAACTGGCACTCGCCGGGGCCGTCGGCTGGATCGCCGGCTGTCCGAACATGCTGCCGTCCTGCTGTGCCGAGCTGTACCGGGCCGCTGTGACCGGTGACATGGCAACTGCCCTGCCGCTGTACCGCGAGCTGCATCCCCTGCTGCGGTGGGACTCGAAGCCGGAGTTCGTCCAGGCCATCAAGGCATCCATGGACGTTGTCGGACGCCATGGTGGCCGTACCCGTCCGCCACGCCTTCCCCTGCCCGCCGACGACGAGGCAGCCGTACGTGCCGCGACGGAGAAGGTACTGGCCGGGGGCCTCGGCTGAGCGCGGTTCGGTCGTTGTACGTCCGGACAGCGCCCGACCCGGCCCGTTCTTCGTGTTGTTCATGACGAACTGACGAACCAGGAGGAGCCTTGCAGACACGTCACATCTTCCACGCAGTCGACTCACACACCGAGGGCATGCCCACCCGCGTCATCACCGGCGGCATCGGCACCATTCCCGGTGCCACGATGGCTGAACGGCGCACGTACTTCCGGAAACACCGGGACGCCGTGCGAACGCTGCTCATGTACGAACCGCGCGGCCATGCCTCCATGAGCGGTGCGATCCTCCAGCCGCCCACCCGGCCCGACGCGGACTTCGGCGTCCTCTTCATAGAGGTTTCCGGGTATCTGCCGATGTGCGGGCACGGCACCATCGGGGTCGCGACCGTTCTGGTGGAGACCGGCATGGTCGAGGTCACCGAACCCGTCACCACCGTACGGCTGGACACCCCGGCCGGACTCGTCAGCGTCGACGTCCGGGTGAAGGACGGCGCGGCCACCGCTGTCACCCTGACCAACGTTCCCGCGTTCAGCGTCGCACTCGACCGGACGGTGGACGTACCCGGCTACGGACCGGTCCGCTACGACCTCGCCTACGGCGGCAACTTCTATGCGATGGTGCAGTTGCCCGACCTCGGGCTGCCCTTCGACCGGGCGCGCAAGGGCGACATCCTGGCGGCCGGACTCGCCCTGATGGACGCGGTCAACGCCGCTGACCGGCCCGTTCACCCGGAAGATTCCGACATCAACGGCCTCAAGCACGTGCAGTTCATCGCACCCGGTTCCGATGCCCGCCACTCCCGACACGCGATGGCCATCCACCCCGGCTGGTTCGACCGGTCGCCCTGCGGAACCGGCACCTCGGCACGCATGGCCCAACTGCACGCACGCGGTGAACTTCCCCTGGACACCGATTTCGTGAACGAGTCCTTCATCGGAACGTCGTTCACCGGGCGTCTCATCGAGAAGACCACCGTGGGCGGGCTGCCCGCCGTCGTCCCGGCCATCACGGGCCGTGCCTGGATCACCGGTACCGCACAATTCTTCCTGAACCCGTCCGACCCCTTCCCCGAAGGATTCCTGCTGTGAACCTGCCCCTGCTCGGCGCCGACGACATCGAGGCCCTGGGACCGACCGGAGCCTTGGACGCCCTGGAGGCGGCGCTGAGCGGGGGACTCGATCCGGAGACGTCCCCGGCCCGGCACCATGTCACAGTGCCCGGCGGAGAATTGCTGATCATGCCCGCCACCACCCATCAGGTGACCGGAGTGAAGATCGCCGGAGTCGCCCCCGGCAACCCGGCACGCGGCCTGCCACGGATCACTGGAAGCTATCTGCTGCTCGACGGCCCCACCCTGCTGCCGCTCGCCCTGCTCGACGGGGCCGCGCTCACCACACTGCGCACACCGGCCGTGTCGGCACTCGCGATCCGCCACCTCACCCCGCCCGTCCTGCGCCATCTGGTGCTCTTCGGAACGGGCCCCCAGGCGTACGGACACCTTGCCGCGGTGCTCGCGGAACGGCACGTCGAACGGGTCACCGTGATCGGCCGCACCCCGCGCCGGGTCGCCGCACTGGTCGAGCACGCCCGTCAACTCGGCGTGGACGCCCGCGCGGGTGAGGCGCACGTGATTGACCAGGTCGCCACCGCCGATCTGGTGCTCTGCTGCACCACGTCCGCCACTCCCTTGTTCGACGGCACCCTCGTGCCGGACGGCGCGACAGTCGTCGCGGTCGGCTCGCACACCCCGGACGCCCGGGAGGTCGACACGGCTCTGGTGTCACGCTCCACCGTGATCGTCGAATCGAGGGCGGCGGCCCTGTCGGAGGCGGGCGATCTGCTGATCCCGATGGCGGAAGGAGCCTTCAGCGCCGAGGACATCGCCGGCAACCTCGCCGACCTGGTGACCGGTCGGATCCTCGGTGAGAAGCCAGCTGCCTTCGAGCGCCCCCGGTTCTTCAAAAGCGTCGGAATGGGGTGGGAAGACCTCGCGGTCGCCGCGGCGGTGCACCGGAAGTCGGCGCCCTGACCGAGTTGTCCACAGGTCAGGAGTGACGGGCCCGAGTGGAAACGTGACATTGTATTCTGAGGGCCCGTACGGCGTTGGAGGAACAAACATGGCCCGCCTGTCGACGCTCAATGTCATCTCGGCGCAAGAGCACTTGCGCGATCAGGTGGCGAACGCTCTCAGGGCGGCCCTGATCGCCGGAGACCTCCGTCCCGGCATGATCTACTCCGCCCCCGCGCTCGCTGCCGAATTCGGGGTGTCCGCCACCCCGGTCCGCGAGGCCATGCTCGACCTGGCGCGTGAGGGCCTGGTCGAAGCGGTCCGCAACAAGGGTTTCCGCATAACGGAGTTGACCGACCAGGATCTCGACGACTTCACCGAACTCCGCGCCATGATCGAGGTACCCACCGTCGGCCGCATTGCCCGGATGGGCAAGGTCAGGGAGCTGAAGGCACTTCGGCCGCTCGCCCTGGCGATCGTCGCTGCTGCCGCCGAGCACGACATCATCGGTTATCTGGAGGCCGACCGCCGCTTCCACCTCGAACTGCTCGGTCTGGCGGGCAACCGCAGGCTGGTGGAGGAAGTCGGCAACCTGCGCAAGCGATCGCGCCTCTTCGGGCTGAACCGGCTTGACGCAACGGGGCAGCTGACCGTATCGGCCGAGGAGCATGTCCAACTGCTCGACCTCGTGATCGCCGGTGACGCCCAGCGCGCCGAGGCCTGCATGCTGGCCCACATGTCACATGTCAGGTCGATATGGGCCGAGGAGGACGGCGACGACGCCGGCGCCGTCGCCGGAGGCACCCGGGGCAGAAGGGCGTCGCTGCCGGTCGCAGAGGCCTGAGCCACCGATTTCGTCCCGGAGCCCCAAGCGGCACTCCGTCCTCCACGGGCCGCCCCCGCCCCCCGCGCGGGGGGCGGCCCGTGGAGTGGGCCGTCCGGTTCAACCGTCCAGCAGGGCGGCCATCCACTCCTCGATTCCGTCGGCAGTGCGCGGCAGTGCGGACGACATGAGGTGTGCGCCGTCGGACGTGATCACGAGGTCGTCCTCTATCCGCACCCCGATTCCGCGCAGCGACCGGGGCAGCGTCTCGTCGTCGGGCTGGAGATAGAGCCCCGGTTCCACGGTCAGTACCTGCCCGACTTCCAGGCGCCCGTCCAGATAGCGGTCGGCGCGCGCCTGGGCACAGTCGTGAAGGTCCATGCCGAGCATGTGACCGCTGCTGCAGAGCGTGTACCGGCGGTAGAAGCCGTTGTCGGCGTCGAGCGCCTCATCGGCGGACGTCTGCAACACGCCCCATTCGTACAGCCCTTCGGCGATGACCCGCATGGCCGCCAGGTGGAAGTCACGGAATCGTGCCCCAGGGCGCAGGGCCGCGATGCCCGCTTCCTGCGCGGCGAGCACCAGCTCGTAGACGCTGCGTTGTGCGGAGGAGAAGCGGCCGGACAGCGGCAGGGTGCGGGTGATGTCGGCCGTGTAGAGCGAATCGGTCTCCACCCCGGCGTCCAGTAGCAGCAACTGGTCGCGTTCCAGGGGGCCGTCATTGCGGATCCAGTGCAGGACACAGGCGTGCGCCCCGGCTGCGGCTATCGTGGAGTACCCCGGACCATTCCCCTCCAGCCGGGCCCGCAGATCGAAGACGCCCTCGATCCAACGCTCACCGCGCGGGTGCCGCAGCGCCTGCGGAAGGCTCCGCACCACATCCTCGAATCCTGTCACCGTCGCATCGACGGCTTGCTGCAACTGGCCGGTCTCCCAAGGGTCCTTGACCAGTCGGAGCTCGCTGAGCACTGCTTCCAGTCCTGCCGGCGCCGACCTTCGGCGCTGGAACGAGCGGCAGGAACGCAGTAGTTCGTCGACGGCAGGGTCTACCCCTCCCAGCGCCCGTACCGGTGGCTGTGGCCCGGTCAGCAGCTTCTCCCAGGCGTCCAGGTGTGCACAGCGGATGCCGGTCATCCGGGTGGCTTCCTCCAGGTCGGGTCTGCGCCCGACCCAGAACTCCCCGTATCTGCGGTCGTGGTAGAACTCGCGGCCGGTGCGAGGCGATCGAGGCCGCAGATACAGCACCGCCTCGTGTCGCTCGTCGCCGTCGGGTTCCAGGACGAGGACGTGTCCGGCCTGGTCCTCGCCGGTGAGGCCGGTGAGCCAGGCGTAGCCGGTGTGCGGCCGGAAGCGGTGGTCGGTGTCGTTGGAGCGGACCGCGAGCGCGCCCGCCGGGATGATCAGGCGCTCGCCGGGGAAGCGGGCGGCCAGCCGGGCCCGGCGGGCCGGGGTGACGTCGTAGGAGGGGACGCGGGCGTCCGCCGGCAGGGGGGTGTCCGCCCACGCCGTACTCATGAAGGCGTCCAGTGCCGGCGACACCGGCAGGTCGTGGCTGCTGATGCAGGGCGCGGAGAAGGAACGGGACACGGGCATTGCTCCTCGGGGGCTCTGTGGGACCGGGGTCGGGGCCGGAATTCCGGCTCTCCGGGGACACGGTGGTGCGGTGGTCGGGAAACCGGTGGTGGCGGCCGGTGTGTTCGGGGCCGCGTGTCATATCCCGTGCTGCGAAGAGAAGTTGTCGCGCAGATGAATGTGCGTGAGAGGGGTTCCAAAGAACATGTGACATGTGCCATTGTACAGCGCGCAAGGGGAAAGGAGCCGTGCTCATGTCACGACGTGAGTGCGCTTCAGACCCGGTCCGCTCCGACCTCTTGCATTCCCCCACAACCGCGCCCTGTCGCGCGGTCACCACTCCGCTGGAGGCGGCACGTGAAGAACCTGAGGGTTCGGCAAAAGATAACCGGATTGTCCACTACGGTCCTGGCAGCATGCCTGGGCGTGGGCCTGTTCACGGCACCGAGCCAGGCCGTCGAGCAACGCCCCGCCGTGTCGACCGTGACCCCCCACTTCTCGGACGCCGCCCAGAAGCGGGCGGAACCCCGGACCGAGGACGCCGGCGGCCCCACCGCCGAGGCGCTGACGGCACCCGCCGACGATGCCGCTCACGTCGAACGAAAGCCGCTCAAGGCCGCCGACCTGCCGCCGCTGTCCGCGTCCAAGGACGCGCTCAAGCGGGACTACGACGACCAGGCCACCGCGCTTCCGAGCCACCAGGCACCTTCGATGAAGGCCGAGAAGCGCCGCGCCAAGAAGCTCGGCACGGCCGCGGCCGAGTGCAACACCACCGATTTCACCAACAACACCGGAAGCGCCCTGGTCGAGAAGGTCAAGGCGGCGACCACCGACTGCGTCAACACGCTGTTCCGTCTCAAGGGCCAGGACGGCTACAACGCCTTCCGCGAGGACCAGATGGTCACCATCGCCGATGCCATGCGCGACGCATCGGCCTCCTACCCCGGTGACAGCAGCACCGGCATGCCCCAGCTGGTCCTCTTCCTCCGGGCCGGCTACTACGTGCAGTTCTACGACCCCGACACCGTCGGGGAGTACGGGCCGCGCCTGCGCACGGCCATCCAGGGCGCGCTCGACGGCTTCTTCGGCTCCTCGCACGCCTTCGACGTCACCGACGCCAACGGCGAGAGCCTGTCCGAGGCGATCATCCTGGTCGACAGCGCCGGGGAGAACGCCCGTTACCTGAACATCGTCAAGCGGATGCTGGCCGACTACGACTCCTCGTACGACAGCTCCTGGTACATGGTCAACGCCGTGAACAGCGTGTACACGGTCATGTTCCGTGGTCACCAGGTGCCGGAGTTCATCAGCGCCATCGAGGCCGATTCCAGCGTGCTGAACTCCCTGCGCGACTTCGCCGCGAACCACCTCGACCTGCTGGGCACCAAGAATTCGTTCCTGGCCGCCAACGCGGGACTCGAGCTCGGCCGCTTCCTCAAGGAGGACTCGCTGCGCGCCAAGGCGAGCCCGCTCGCGGTCGACCTGATGGGCAAGAGCTCCATCGACGGCCCCACCGCCCCGCTCTGGGTCAATCTGGCCAAGATGGTCGACGCCTACGACAAGGACAACTGCGCGGCCTACGGCGCCTGTGACCTCGCGGAGCGTCTGGAGAAGGCCGTCCTGCCGGTGAAGCACACCTGTAGCGACAGCATCACCATCCGGGCGCAGGACATGACCGCGGAGGAGCTCGAAGCCAGCTGCACCAGCCTGCGCGACCAGGACGCCTACTTCCACGAGGTGGCCCGGGACAACGGCGCGGTCGCCGACGACAACAACAAGACCATCGAGGTCGTGGCCTTCAACTCCAGCGCCGACTACCAGACCTACGCCGGAGTGATCTTCGGCATCGACACCAACAACGGCGGCATGTACCTGGAGGGCGACCCCAAGGCCGAGGGCAACCAGCCCCGGTTCATCGCCTACGAGGCCGAGTGGGCCCGCCCCGACTTCCAGATCTGGAACCTCAACCACGAGTACACCCACTACCTCGACGGCCGCTTCAACATGTACGGCGACTTCGCCGCCGGAATGACCACGCCGACCGTCTGGTGGGTCGAGGGCTTCGCGGAGTTCGTCTCCTACTCGTACCGCAAGCTCGACTACGAGGCCGCCATCGCCCAGGCCGCGAACCGCACCTACACCCTGCGCACCCTGTTCGACACCACCTACGACAACGCCGACCAGACCCGCGTGTACAACTGGGGCTACCTGGCCGTCCGTTACATGCTCGAATCCCACCGCTCCGACGTCGACACCCTGCTCGGCCTCTACCGCAAGGGCGACTGGGACGGCGCCCGCACCCTGCTCACGTCGACCATCGGCAGCCGTTACGACGCCGACTGGGACACCTGGCTGGCCGCCTGTGCGGCTGGCGCCTGCGGCAGCGGGTCCACCAACCCGCCCGGTGAGATCACTGAGTGCAAGGACACCGACACCAGGCTGCTGGGCCGGAACTGCATGCGCAGCGACCTGAAGGCCGTCAAGGGCGACTACGCCTACCTGGCCGTCGTCATTCCGGCCGGCACCACCCAGTTGAAGATCACCGCCTCCGGCGGCACGGGTGACGCCGACCTCTACTACAGCGCGAAGGAGTGGGCGACCACCGAGGTCTACACCGACAAGTCCGTCGGGGCGGGCAACGAGCACACCCTGACCGTCAACAACCCGGCGCCGGGCTACCACTTCATCAGCCTCTACGGCACTGAGAAGTTCGACGGCGCCAAGGTCACCACTGAGTTCTGATCCCTACGACCCCCAAGGTATCGGCCGGCCGAGTGATGACCCCGCTCGGCCGGTCGGTGCCGCCCCCCGGGCCGCGTCCGCCGGACACGGCCCGGGGCTCACGACAGCCGCAGCCCGCCGGGCGCCGTTCCGCTCGTCAGCGCCTCCACGAGCAGGTCGAACAGGGTCGGTCCCCGCCCCACCAGCGCCTCGTCCAGCCGCTGCTGGACCGCCGCGCGGTTTGTGGGATGCACCCGGCTCAGGCTCTGCCGCAGCCAGCGCGCCGTCTCCTCATGGCCCAGGGCCTGTGCGGAGGAGGTGTGGTCCCGCCACTCGAAGACGAAGTCGCCGTCGTCGGGCGTGCCCATGCCGCCGCCGAGACAGTCCGCGAGAGCGTCGAAGTTGCGGCCGAAGTACCCGCCGGGGCCGTTCACGGCCTCGCCGATCACTTCCCAGAACTGCTCCAGGCCGGTGACCCGGGAGCCGTCGATCACATAGGTCACGGTCATGGGGGGAGGGTACAAGTCCGGCCGCCTCCGGCGGTCCGTGATCCGCGCCGCAGGTGGGGGGCTACGGCGCGGACCGGCTCGGAGGACCGGGCTTCAGCAGCCCTGGTCGATCAGGTCGAACGTGGCGTAGTGGTCGCTGGTGTAGTAGTCCTCCTGCAGCTCTTCACCCGTGACGATCCGACGTGCGCCCCGGGTGGGGGAGCCGGGGGTGATGACCGTGTATTCGTGGTAGTAGCCGGTGCTCTGGCTCGGCAGGACGCCTTCACGGTTCTGGAAGACGGCACCGTCCTGCGAGTAGGGGAACGGGCCGCCCGCGTCGATCAGGTCGAGGGTGTCGTGCGCCTGGGCAGGCAGCGCCGAGTAACAGATGCTGCCGACCGAGGTGGTGGCGGCCGTTGCGGTCGTGGGGACCGGGCCGCCGATGAAGAGGACGGACAGGAGGGCGGCAGCGCCACCGAGCGTGGTGATCCGTGGGGGGATTCGCATGGCCACCATGATGACGCGCGTAGACATGGTCCCGTCAACGTCAACCGGTGTGAATTTTTTGGAAGTTAACCGGAGAGGAAGAAATGTGACATCGATGTGTCCGCCGCTCCGGGCCGTGCCGCCCGTTCTCTGTTCACTTATTGACGAGTCGACAAGCGTGGCGGCCCGCCTGTGGGGCATGCATCCCCAGGCGACGAGAAATCGAGAAGTCGAGAAGGGGGCGATTCACTGTGCGGGCGGGGGAAACGATGGAGCGTCAGGGAGATGCCGGTTCCATGGCGGACGGGGCGGCGCACGAGCCAGGGGCACAGGGGCAGCAGCCGGTCCGGCTGCGTCGCAGACTGGCCCACACAGATCTGGCGGCCGTGAGCGAAGTGCGTTGCGCGTTGCGGGAGTTCCTGCGATACCGGTGGCGGGCCGAGCCGGCCGAGGTGGCGGAGCTCCTGCTCAGCGAGCTGGTGACCAATGCGCTGATCCATACGAGGCACGGCGCGGTCGTCACGGCGAGCGTGGCACCCGCGAAACTACGGGTGGAGGTTCGGGACTTCGTCTCCGGAATGCCCCTGTCGTACGTACCGAACGCCGACGACGGTACGCATGGCCGAGGACTGATCCTGGTGCAGAGCCTCGCGGACGCCTGGGGGGTCAGCGCACACGCGCTGGGCAAGGTCGTCTGGTTCGAGCTGGACGGCGAAAAGCCCTGAGAGCCCGGAAGGGACCGGGCCATCAGGGCCTTTTGTGACGGATCAGCCGAACTGCTGCTCCAGGTCCTTCAGTTTCCGCTCCAGCGAATCGAGCCGGGGCAGTGCCTGGGTGTCGTCCTCGGCGGTGAGGTCGACGGTGACCGGATCATTGGAGTTCCGGTCCGAGGCGCTGGAGCTCGGACCCGTCACGGCCTGCAGGGACGGCCGGGAGCGCAAGGGCAGTTGACCCGGCTCGGATATGGCGGGCTCCATGGCGGACTGCGCGGAGCCCGTCGCGGGGGCGATGGCCTGAACGTCCACCTGGGTGCCCCCCCGGCCGACCCTGCGCCAGGCCCGGTTCTGCCGGTTCAGCGCCTTGATGTGGGCCCGGTCCAGCTTCTCCTGGTCCTTCCTGCGGAGACGGTTCTGCTCCTTCTCCCGCCGGTCCTCACGTACCTCTTCGACCGCTTCGTCCAGGGTGCGTACGCCCTCCAGCAGCATCAGCGACCAGGCACCGAAGGTCTCCCGGGGGGCGCGCAGCCACCGTACGATCCGGATCTGCGGCAGCGGACGGGGCACCAGGCCCTGCTCGCGCAGCGCGGCCCGGCGGGTCTGCTTCAGCGCCCGGTCGAAGAGCACGGCTGCCGAGAGCGACATCCCCGCGAAGAAGTGCGGGGCGCCCGCGTGGTCGATACCGCGCGGCGCGTGCACCCAGTTGAACCAGGCGGCCGCGCCGGCGAACGTCCATACGAGCAGCCGCGATCCGAGAGCCGCGTCACCGTGGCTGGCCTCGCGCACCGCGAGTACGGAACAGAACATCGCGGCCCCGTCGAGGCCGAACGGAACGAGATACTCCCAGCCCCCGGAGAGGCCGAGGTTCTGCTCGCCGAAGCCGACGAGCCCATGGAAGGAGAGGGCGGCGGCGACCGCCGCGCAGCAGAACAGCAGGACGTACGAGGCGGTGGCATACAGCGCCTCCTTGCGTCTGCGACGCTCCTCGCTGCGCTCCCAGCTGTCTTCGGCCGCGGAATTGTCAGCGGCGCGCTTGCCGCGTGCGACCACCGCCACCGCCGCCAGGACCCCCACGAGCAGCACGGCGCCCGGAAGCAGCCAATTCAGCGATATGTCGGTAAGTCTCATGCGCGGTCCCTTGCGTCGCGTAGGGCATTTCGGGCGCCATGATTGCCGAAACCCCGTCGCACTCAGGGGGTTTCGGGGCAAGAGAACGCCATTGGGTTGGCAGGGCATACGGATAGCCGGGATCTGATCGAATATCCGTATGCGGCCAGTGATCTGCGTTCGAATAGTACTACTCGTACGAGCGGTGTCGATCAATGAGTGGGCGTCAGTTTCCGTACCCGCTCGGCGTCGCAGGTGCGCGGGCAGGTGACGCAGGTGTCCTCGGGGCGCAGCGTGTAGAAGAGACAGCAGCTCGCCCGGTCGCGGGTGGGCAGCGACTCGCCGTTCGGCCCGGTCAGTTCACGGAAGCCCGCCGAGCCGACGTACGGCTTCGTGGTGCCCGGCAGGAGAGCCTCCAGCTCGCTCATCGCGCGCCGCTCCTCGCCGAGCAGGTGGGCGATGTACCAGAGGCCCTCGATGACCTCGTCCGTCGCCATGCCCCACAACGCCCGCCTGCCGCGCCGCATCCGCGGTCCGAAGCCGTCCAGCACCGGACCGATGTGGTCGGCCACGGCGGCGAGTACCTCGGCCCGCAGCGCCGCCTCGTCCGGGACCACCCGGGCGCCCGGCAGTCCGGCCGCCGGATCGCCCGGAAGGCAGGCGAATTCCCTTATGCGGACGGTCAGATGGCCCAGCGCCCGCTGGAACGCCACAGCCCCGACGGGGATCCGGGGCACTCGCCGGTGCAGGAACCACGGCACCGTCACCAGCAGACAGGCGGGCCAGGCGTACCGGTGCAGCCCGAAGCTGGCGACCACATCGGGCCGGGGCTGCTGCCCGTAGTCCCGCAGCACCTGCGCGTGGTCCCAGGCGAGGAAGGCGTCGAGTGAGGCGCCCCCCGCCGCGAGCTCGTCCGCACCCACCCAGCCGGCACCTCGAGGGGCGGTCTTGCCGTCCTCCAGCACCTCTGCGCGGAGCCCCGGGAAGACCTCTGCCAGGCGTGCGTACGCGCCCGTCACGGCGGACGCGGTGGTGCCGGGAAGCAGAGTGGCGAGTGTCATGCAGGGCCCACCGAATCGCGATCGTTTGCAGGTAAGCCTTACCTTACCCGAATGGATCGATGTTTGAACTGCGGCCTGTGCCGCCTATCGTGCAGAGGGGCATGGCACACGCGAGCCGCGCCCACGGCAGGCCGAGGAGGTCCGAGTGGAGCAGGGCAGAGCGCGTGAGCAGGCGCGGCCGCCGTACGCGTCCGCGACGACCCCGGCGTCCGCACGCGTGCCCGAGCAGGCACGTGGCGAGCACACCCACAGCGAGCCGCCCGCCCCGCGGCCGGCGGTGCAGCGGCACTCCGTGCGCGGCCAGATCCTCGACGCCCTGCGCGCCGCGCTGGTCGACGGTCAGCTGGTTCCGGGGCAGGTCTACTCCGCCCCGGCTCTCGGCGCCCGCTTCGGGGTCTCCGCGACTCCCGTGCGCGAGGCGATGCAGCAACTGGCCGTCGAGGGCACCGTCGAGGTCGTACCGAACCGCGGTTTCCGGGTGTCCCAGCGGGGCCCGCGCGAGCTGGCCGAGCTGGCCGAGGTACGGGCCCTGATCGAGGTCCCCGTCATGCTGCGGCTGGCCCGCACCGTCCCACCGGCCCGCTGGTGCGCACTGCGCCCGCTGGCCGAAGCCACGGCTGCGGCGGCTGCCGTGGGCGACCGGGCGAGTTACGCCGAGTCCGACCGGGCCTTCCACAGTGCGGTCCTCGCGCTCTGCGGCAACGAGCAGTTGGTGATGGTCGCCGACGACCTGCACCGCCGCTCCCAATGGCCCCTGGGAAACACCCCCGCCACCCGCCGCGCCGACCTGCTCGCCGACGCCGCCGAGCACACCGCCCTGCTCGACGCGCTCATCGCCCAGGACCTGAACGTCGTGCAGTCGCTCGTACGGGAACACTTCACCGGCGCCGAGCGCTGACGTCACACCGGCCCTCCGGGGCTCAGTTCGCCTCGGCCGTCTGAGGGGGCGGCGGGTCCAGGTGCGGAGCCAGCCATGTCGGAACGCCCCCGAGCAGCCGGAAGAGCCGGCCGGCCTCGGCGCGCAGCCGGGTCGCCGCCTCCGGCTCCGGCTCGGAATCCGCCAGCGCGATGAGGGCCGGAGCCGTACCGATCAGATAGCCCAGCTCCTCCCTTAGCCGCAGGGACTCGGCGAAACCGTGCCGCGCCTCCGCCAGTTCGCCCTCGCGCAGGGCGAGCAGGGCGAGATGGCGCCAGGTCGAGGAGAGCAGCAGCGCGTCGCCCTGGGCGGTGGCGCCGGCGTGGGCCCTGCGGTACGCGGCACGCGCGGCCTGAGGCGAGTCGGCGATGTTCTGCGCGATCAGGCCCCGGCGGAAGTCCAGCAGCGGGCGTCCCGGCGCTGACGGGGCGAGCAGTGCGGCGGCCCGGCTCAGGGCGACGCTGGCTTCGTCGGCCCGGTCCCGTACGCCGAGAAGCGTCGACGCGTAGGCCAGATGGCCACGCTCACAGGCGGCTGCGCCGCGTTCGGCGTCGTCGTGGGCCAGCGCCTCGGCGGTGCGCAGGGCGTCCTCGGCGGCGGTCCAGCCCTGCCCGGTGTACAGGCACCGCTCGGTCAGCAGGGCGGTGCGCTGGAGTGCCGCTGCCGGATCGGTGGCGGCGTCGTGTTCCAGCAGCGCGGCGGCGTCCGTCCAGCAGGCGCGTGACCGCAGCCGCCATACCGCTGTCTGGAGCGGCGGATCGTCATCTGCTGTCGTTCCGGAACCAGACATGGCGGTATGCGCCACATTGCCCTCCCCGAGCGCGCCATTGAGCTGTTGAGTCTGGCCGCATCTCAGCACGGAATGGCACGCCGGGCCAAGGGGTCGGGTCAATGTCAGGTGAAAGATTTCACAAACGCCGGGACCCGCCGAGAGCCGTGGCAGGGCCCGGAAGTCAGCTCATACGCAGGGCGAGGAAGAAATCGAGCTTGTCCTCCAGGCGCGAAAGGTCACGCCCCGTCAACTGCTCGATTCGCCCGACCCGGTAGCGCAACGTGTTGACGTGCAGATGGAGCCGGGACGCGCAGCGGGTCCAGGAACCGTCGCAGTCCAGGAACGCCTCCAGCGTCGGGATCAGCTCCGCGCGGTGGCGCCGGTCGTAGTCGCGCAGCGGGTCGAGCAGCCGTGCGGTGAACGCGCGGCGCACGTCGTCGGGGACGAATGGCAGCAGCAGTACGTGCGAGGCCAGCTCGTGGTGCCCGGCCGCGCAGACCCTGCCGGGGCGGGCCGCCGCCACCCGGCGGGCGTGCCGGGCCTCCTCCAGGGCGCCGCGCAGACCCTCGGAGGAGTGCACGGCTGCGCTGACACCCAGTGTCAGCCGGCCGTCGTCGGCGAGGCCGGCGGAGAGCGGTTCGCGGACGGCGGCGAGCAGCACATCGGCGTGCAGCGCGGGATCCTCGTCGGCGGAGGCCTCGGCGGGCGCCGTGTCCGGGCCGGAGTCGTGGGCCGGTGCGGGCGCGGTGACGGCGGGCAGGGGTACGAGGGCGACGGCCTCGTCGCCCGTGTGGGCGACCGCGATCCGGTCCGCGGAGTCGGGGCCGGTGACCGCGGGGTCGACCAGGATCTCCTCCAGCAGCGCCTGGGCGACCGGGCCACCCGCGACGGCGGAGCCGGAGCTGCCGGCCGGGGCGCCCGTCGTGGCGGAGCCCTCCGCGACGCCCCATTCGACCCGCGCCACCACGACCTGCCAGTGCGGCGCGGTTCCGAGACCCGGGAGCAGCACCGGGGCGGCGACCCGCAGCCTGGCGGCGATCTCGGCCGGCGGGGCGCCCGCCTGGACCAGTTCAAGGACTTCCTGGGCGAGCCTGCGGCGTACCGTACGGGCCGCGTCGCGCCGGTCCCGTTCGACCGCGATCAGCTGGGTGACGCCCTGGAGCAGATCCAGCCGGGCGGGCGGCCAGTCGCCGGCGTCCGCCTCGACCGCGAGCAGCCAGTCGGAGAGCACCGACTCGCGCACATCGCGGGAGGCGGGGACCGGGCCCCGCCCGGCGTTTTGGATCGGGAAGAGCGAATACGTGGTGCCGCCGACCGTGGCCCGGTGCGGGGCCCGGCGGCCGGTGCGGGTGGCGGCCAGATGGTGGCCGGCGAGCGCCGCGCCGACCGGTCCGGCCAGCGGTGCGTCACCGGCGCCCGCGATCTGCCGGCCGGTGGGGGAGAGCACCCAGGCGTGCAGGTCGAGGTCGGAGCCGAGCAGATCGAGGACCACCTCGGGCCCACCGCCCGCCGGGCCCGAGGTCATGAGCCTGCGGTGCCTGTCCACGACCGCGGCCAGATCGCCCGCACGCTCGCCGGACACCTGGCGCACCACATGCTCGGTGATCGTTGCGAACGCGACGGTCTCATGGACGGCGAAGAGCGGCAGCCGGTGCCGCGCACATGCCTCCACCAGATCGCCGGGGATGTCGCCGAGCTCCGCCTCGCCCGCCGCGAGCCCGGCGACCCCGGCGCCCGCCAGGATCCGTACGAACGGCTCGGAGTCCGTCGCGTCCCGGCGCCAGGCCAGGCCCGTCAGGACCAGCTCGCCGCCCGACAGATAGCGGCTGGGATCCCGCAGGTCGGTGGTCATCACGCCGCGGACGGACCGGTCCAGCTCGTCCTCGCCGCCGAGCAGCCGCAGGCCCAGCGCGTCGGTCTCCAGCAGTGCGCGCAGCCGCATCTCGTCGCCGCCGATCTCTTTCGTTGGTGCGGGTGAAAACTGGGTATTGCGGTGAGGTTACTGACCCCCGCCATTCGTTCGAATCTACAAGACGAGGAGATCGACCAGCCAACTCCTTCATGGTTTCGGTGACTGCACCGGGTGGAGCACGGCTTGTGTACTTGGCCCCACACCGCGTCAACAACACATGAACGACCAGTCGAGGGCCGGCCGTCCCCAGCCCCAGCGAATGACCCGATTGAGAAGAAGAGAGCCACTCATGGACTTCCTTCGCCCCGCCAGCTGGGAGGAGGCGCTCGCCGCCAAGGCCGAGCACCCGACGGCTGTGCCCATTGCAGGTGGCACCGATGTGATGGTCGAGATCAACTTCGACCACCGGCGGCCCGAGTACCTCCTGGACCTGAACCGCATCGGAGAGCTGTCCGAATGGGAGGTGGGCCAGGAGAACGTACGGCTCGGCGCCTGTGTCCCGTACAGCCACATCATGGAGCATCTGCGCGCCGAGCTGCCCGGACTGGCGCTCGCCTCGCACACCGTCGCCTCGCCGCAGATCCGCAACCGCGGCGGCGTCGGCGGCAACCTGGGCACCGCGTCGCCCGCCGGAGACGCCCACCCGGCGCTGCTCGCCGCGGGCGCCGAAGTCGAGGCCGAATCCGTACGCGGGACCAGGATGATCCCGATCGACGCCTTCTACACCGGCGTCAAGCGCAACGCCCTCGAGCCGGACGAGCTGATCCGGGCCGTGCACATCAAGAAGGCCGACGGGCCCCAGCAGTACTCCAAGGTCGGCACCCGCAACGCGATGGTCATCGCGGTCTGTGCCTTCGGCCTGGCCCTGCACCCCGAGACCCGCACGGTCCGCACCGGCATCGGCTCGGCCGCCCCCACACCCGTACGGGCGAAGGAGGCCGAGGAATTCCTGAACGCCGCGCTCGAGGAGGGCGGGTTCTGGGACAGCCGCACGGTCATCACGCCGTCCATCGCCGCGCAGTTCGCCACGCTCGCCGCCGGTGCCTGCAACCCGATCGACGATGTACGCGGCACCGCGAGCTATCGCAGGCACGCGGTCGGGATCATGGCCCGCCGCACCCTCGGCTGGACCTGGGAGTCGTACCGCGGCAACGGCCGCAGCACCGAAGGAGCTGCCTGATCATGCGCGTCAATTTCACGGTCAACGGCCGCAGGCACGAGGCGGACGACGTCTGGGAGGGCGAGTCCCTCCTCTATGTGCTGCGTGAGCGGATGGGCCTGCCCGGCTCGAAGAACGCCTGCGAGCAGGGCGAGTGCGGTTCCTGCACGGTCCGTCTGGACGGTGTCCCGGTCTGCTCCTGTCTGGTCGCCGCGGGCCAGGTGGAGGGCCGCGAGGTCGTCACCGTAGAGGGTCTCGCCGACTTCGCCGCCCACCGCTCCCAGGCACACCCCGGCAGGGGCTGTGCCTCCGGCGCCTGTGGCACCGCACTCGACAAGGCCCGGCAGTGGGAGGCGAAGCCGGCCGGCGAGGAGACCCGGGACACCGGTGAACTCTCCCCGATCCAGCAGGCGTTCATCGATGCGGGCGCCGTCCAGTGCGGCTTCTGCACCCCCGGTCTGCTGGTCGCCGCCGACGAGCTGCTGGAGCGCAACCCGGAACCGTCCGACGCGGACATCCGCGAGGCGCTCTCCGGCAACCTCTGCCGCTGCACCGGCTACGAGAAGATCCTCGACGCGGTCCGTCTCGCGGCCGCCCGCGCGGAAGAAACGGTCTGACGATGGGCGTTACCGGCAACCCCACCAGCATCAACCAGGGCACCCGCGCCAAGGGCGGCATCGGTGAGTCCACGCTGCGTCCCGACGGCATCCTGAAGGTCACCGGCGAGTTCGCGTACTCCTCCGACATGTGGCACGAGGACATGCTCTGGGGCCACACGTTGCGCTCCACGGTCTCGCACGCCGAGATCGTCTCCATCGACACTTCGGAAGCGCTCGCCACGTCCGGCGTCTACGCCGTACTCACCTACGACGACCTGCCGACCTCGGTGAAGAACTACGGGCTCGAGATCCAGGACACCCCGGTCCTCGCTCACGGCAAGGTCCGTCACCACGGTGAACCGGTGGCGCTCGTCGCCGCCGACCACCCGGAGACGGCCCGCCGCGCCGCCGCGAAGATCAAGATCGACTACCGCGAGCTGCCCGTCATCACCGACGAGGCGTCCGCCACCGCCCCCGACGCGATCCTCGTCCACGAGGGACGGGGCGACCACCACGCCGGGCACGTCCCGCACCCGAACATCGTCCACCGCCAGCCCATCGTCCGCGGCGACGCGGACGCGGCGGCGGCCCGCGCCGATGTCATCGTGAGCGGGGAGTACGTCTTCGGCATGCAGGACCAGGCCTTCCTCGGCCCCGAGTCCGGTCTGGCCGTGCCCGCCGAGGACGGCGGCGTCGACCTGTACGTCGCCACCCAGTGGCTGCACTCCGACCTGCGCCAGATCGCCCCCGTCCTCGGCCTGCCCGAGGACAAGGTCCGCATGACGCTCTCCGGTGTCGGCGGCGCCTTCGGCGGCCGCGAGGACCTGTCGATGCAGATCCACGCCTGCCTGCTCGCCCTGCGCACCGGCAAGCCGGTCAAGATCGTCTACAACCGGTTCGAGTCCTTCTTCGGGCATGTGCACCGTCACCCCGCCAAGCTCTGGTACGAGCACGGCGCCACCCGCGACGGCAAGCTGACCCATATGAAATGTCGCATCGTACTGGACGGCGGAGCTTATGCCTCCGCTTCTCCGGCCGTCGTCGGCAACGCCTCCTCGCTCAGCGTCGGCCCATACGTCATCGACGACGTCGACATCGAGGCCATCGCGCTCTACACCAACAATCCGCCGTGCGGCGCCATGCGCGGCTTCGGCGCGGTCCAGGCATGCTTCGCCTACGAGGCCCAGATGGACAAGCTCGCCGCCGAACTCTCCATGGACCCGGTCGAGTTCAGGCAGCTCAACGCCATGGAGCAGGGCTCCCTCCTGCCGACCGGACAGGTCGTCGACTCGCCCGCCCCGGTCGCCGAGCTGCTGCGCCGGGTCAAGGCCAGGCCGCTGCCGCCCGAGCGCCAGTGGGAGGTGGCCGGCGAGCAGGCCGATGTACGGGCCCTGCCCGGCGGACTGTCCAACACCACCCACGGCGAAGGTGTCGTACGCGGCATCGGCTACGCGGTCGGCCTCAAGAACGTCGGCTTCTCCGAGGGCTTCGACGACTACTCCACCGCCCGGGTGCGCATGGAGGTCATCGGCGGCGAACCTGTCGCGACCGTGCACACCGCGATGGCCGAGGTCGGGCAGGGCGGCGTAACCGTCCACGCCCAGATCGCCCGTACCGAACTCGGCGTCGCCCAGGTCACGATCCACCCGGCCGACACCCAGGTCGGCTCGGCCGGCTCCACCTCCGCCTCCCGGCAGACATATGTCACCGGTGGCGCGGTGAAGCACTCCTGTGAGGCCGTCCGCGAGAAGGTCCTGGAGATGGGCCGCCGCAAGTTCGGTACGTACCACCCCGCCTGGGCCACCGCCGAACTGCTCCTGGAAGGCGGCAAGGTCGTCACCGACGGCGGCGAGGTGCTGGCCGATCTGGTCGACGTACTGGAGGACGACGCGGTCGACATCGAACTGGAGTGGCGTCACCGGCCCACCGAGGCGTTCGACCTCCGTACCGGTCAGGGCAACGGCCATGTCCAGTACTCCTTCGCCGCCCACCGCGCGGTCGTCGAGGTCGACACCGAACTCGGCCTGGTCAAGGTCATCGAACTGGCCTGCGCCCAGGACGTCGGCAAGGCCCTCAATCCGCTGTCCGTCGAAGGACAGATCCAGGGCGGTACCACCCAGGGCCTGGGCGTCGCCGTCATGGAGGAGATCATCGTCGACCCGAAGACCGCGAAGGTGCGCAACCCGTCCTTCACGGACTATCTGATCCCCACCATCCTCGACACCCCGACGATCCCGGTCGATGTGCTCGAACTCGCCGACGACCACGCCCCGTACGGGCTCCGTGGCATCGGTGAGGCCCCCACCCTCTCGTCGACACCGGCCGTCCTCGCGGCGATCCGGAACGCGACGGGCCTGGAGCTGAACAGGACGCCGGTGCGCCCCGAGCACCTCACCGGCACCTGAGAGCGGCTCCCGCCGAACTCTCCGGGCGGTGCGTGCCTCCAGGAACGTCACACTTCCGCCGCCCGCGCCGCCCGGAGTACCCAAGTGCCGTACCGCTCACGGCCATTGAGTCCACCACGCACCGAAAGGGCAGTACTACGCAGTCCCCGTAGTCGCAGCACCGCAGCACCAGCAGTGCGGGTGACACCGCATGAACACGTCACACGTCACACGTCACACGTCACACGTCACATTCCGCTCTGCATCAACAGTTCGTCTCGGGCCGTCCCCCGGGTCGTGCCGCCGGCGCAGTCATCCCAAATCCCGCATATCGATTCTTCATCGCGGGTGCCCCTGTGAACCTTGGGAGTCAGGCATCATGACCCAGCAGTCAGTGGAGCCCAGGACCAGTGCGGAGGATGCGGGCCCGGGCTCGCGCGTCCCCGCCGGAAGATCCTGGCTCGACCGGTACTTCCACATCTCCGACCGTGGCTCCACCGTCGCACGTGAAGTGCGCGGCGGCATCACCACCTTCATGGCGATGTGTTACATCCTTCTGCTCAACCCGCTCCTGCTGTCCGGCCCGGACGCGGCGGGCCACCGCCTCAGCCACGCCGGGCTGATCACGGCGACCGCGCTCGCCGCAGCCGTCTCCACCCTGCTGATGGGTTTCATAGGCAAGGTGCCGCTCGCTCTCGCCGCGGGGCTCTCCGTCTCCGGCGTGCTCGCCACTCAGGTGGCACCCCATATGACCTGGCCGCAGGCCATGGGCATGTGTGTGATGTACGGCGCGGTGATCGTGCTGCTGGTCGTCACCGGGCTGCGCGAGATCATCATGAACGCGATACCCCTGGCACTGAAGCACGGCATCACCATGGGCATCGGCATGTTCATCGCGCTGATCGGCCTGGTCAACGCCGGCTTCGTCGGCAAGGGCGCCCCGGTCACGCTCGGCGTGGACGGACAGCTCTCCGGCTGGCCCGTACTGCTCTTCTGCGTCACCCTGCTGCTCATCTTCATGCTCCAGGCCCGCAATGTGCCCGGCGCGATCCTGATCGGGATTGTGGTCGGCACGATCCTCGCCGTCGTCGTCAACGCGGTCGGTGACATCAGCCCCGAGGCATGGGGCGGCAGCGCACCCGAACTGCAGGGCAGCGCCGTCTCGATGCCGGACTTCGGGCTCTTCGGCCATGTCGAGTTCGGCGGCTGGGGCGACATCGGCGTCATGACCGTCGGCATGATCGTCTTCACCCTGGTGCTGGCCGGCTTCTTCGATGCGATGGCGACCATCATCGGCGTCGGTACGGAGGCCGGGCTCGCCGACAGCAAGGGCCGGATGCCGGGCCTGTCCAAGGCGCTGTTCATCGACGGCGCGGGCGGGGCGATCGGTGGCGTCTCCGGAGCCTCCGGCCAGACCGTCTTCATCGAGTCGGCGACCGGCGTCGGCGAGGGGGCCCGCACGGGTCTGTCCTCCGTCGTCACCGGTGTGTTCTTCGCCGCTGGACTGTTCTTCACCCCGCTCGCCCAGATCGTGCCGGGGCCGATCGCCGCCGCCGCACTGGTCGTCATCGGCGCGATGATGATGCAGAATGCCCGCCATGTCGACTGGAACGACCGCTCCGTCGCGGTGCCGGTCTTCCTGACCGTGGCCCTGATGCCGTTCACGTACTCCATCACCGCCGGAGTCGGCGCCGGAGTGATCTCCTTCGCCGCGATCAAGGCGGCGCAGGTCAAGTTCCGTGAGGTCGGTGCCTTCATGTGGGTGCTGACCGGCGTGTTCGTCGTTTACTTCGCGATCAGCCCGATCGAGAGCTGGATCGGCGCCAAGTAGGACCGGCCCGCACAAGGCCCCTCCGCCCCTCCGCACACCCGTAGAAGGAGAAACGCCATGCTGGACATCGCCGAAGAGCTCAACCGGTGGGTCGAGCAGGGACGTGACTTCGCCGTGGCCACTGTTGTGGCGGTCGGCGGCAGCGCGCCCCGGCAGCCGGGAGCCGCCCTCGCCGTCGACCGCGACGGTACGGCGATCGGATCGGTCTCCGGCGGGTGTGTGGAGGGCGCGGTGTACGAACTGTGCGGTCAGGCGCTGGACGACGGCACCACCGTGCGCGAACAGTTCGGCTACAGCGACGAGGACGCCTTCGCGATCGGACTGACCTGTGGCGGCGTCATCGACATCCTGGTGACACCGGTCCCTGCGGACGACCCCGCACGGGCGGTGTTCGCCGCCGCGCTCGCCGCCGCCGCACGAGGTCGGGCGGCGGCGGTCGCCAGGATCACCGACGGGCCCGCGGAACTCCTGGGCCGCCCCCTGCTCGTCCACCCCGACGGCTCGTACGAGGGCGGGTTCGGCGGACATCCGGAGCTGGACCGCACCGCTGCGGCCGACGCTCGCGCGATGCTGGACGCGGGCCGCACCGGCTCCGTCACCATCGGCGCCGAGGGCTCGCGCTGCGGGCAACCGCTCACCCTGCTCGTCGAATCCAGCGTCCCGCCGCCCCGGATGATCGTCTTCGGGGCCATCGACTTCGCCTCGGCGCTGGTCCGCGCGGGAAAGTTCCTCGGGTACCACGTCACATTGTGTGACGCTCGCCCCGTCTTCGCCACGAAGGCCCGCTTCCCGCAGGCCGACGAACTGGTCGTCGACTGGCCGCACCGCTATCTCGCGACGACCGACGTCGACGCGCGCACTGTCCTGTGCGTCCTCACCCACGACGCCAAGTTCGATGTTCCGCTGCTGGAACTGGCGTTGCGGCTGCCGGTGGCGTACGTCGGAGCGATGGGCTCGCGCCGTACCCATCTGGAGCGCAACGACCGGCTGCGTGACGTCGGTGTCACGGAGCTGGAACTGGCCAGGCTGCACTCGCCGATCGGCCTCGACCTCGGAGCCCGTACCCCTGAGGAGACCGCGCTGTCGATCGCCGCCGAGATCGTCGCCGACCGGCGCGGCGGCAGCGGCGTACCGCTCAAGGGCGCACACACCCCGATCCACCACGAGGGCGGCCGGCCGTCGACCGGATTGATCACATCCGTGGCCTGAACCGATCTGTGAACCATGATTGTCCGTGGGCGGGTTGCCGCCACGGCGGCTTCACGCCAGGTGTGAACCCAACCGTAGCTTCGGTTTTGCCTTTAGACCTGCTGCATGACATTCACACCTTCCTCCGCTTCCGGCCGGGCGAGATCCGCTCGTGCGGGACGCAGGGCTCTGCTCATAGCGACTTCGGTCGCCCTGGTGAGTGGCGCACTGTTGCCCGCAGCGGGCTCCGCTTCCGCCGCCGCAGGTCAGTCCGGGCCCGTCGACCGCCAGGCCGCCGCCGTCAAGGAGTACGACATCACCCTGCTCACGGGTGATGTCGTGCACTACTCGGACGGGGTCGGCAAGCAGGACACCGTCACCGTGGAACGCCCCGACGGAGCGGTCGGCGGCGTGCATGTCCAGCAGGCCGGAGACGATCTGTACGTCCTGCCCGACGAGGCCAACTCCCTCCTTGCGGCAGGCAAGTTGGACCGTCGGCTGTTCAACGTCTCGGCTCTGGCCAAGATGGGGTACGACGACAAGAGGCCGGCCGGCATTCCGCTGATCGCCACCTACTCGGCGAGCCAGGGCCGTTCACTGCCTGTCGCCCCTCGTGGTGCGAAGAAGACCCGCACTCTGCAGAGCATCCACGGCGCCGCGCTGAAGGCCGAGAAGGACACCACCCGGGCCTTCTGGAACGACATCGCCCGTACCTCCACGGCCCGTTCGCTGGACAACGGCATCGCCAAGCTCTGGCTCGACGGCCGGGTGGAGGCCGCCCTCAAGGACTCCGTGCCGCAGGTCAACGCCCCGCAGGCGTGGGCCGAGGGCTACGACGGCAAGGGCTCCAAGGTCGCAGTCCTGGACACCGGAATCGACGCGTCCCACCCGGACGTCAAGGACCGCATTCTCGAAACCAAGAGCTTCGTGCCGGGCGAGGAGGTCCTCGACAAGCACGGCCACGGCACGCACGTCGCCTCCACGATCGCGGGCTCCGGCGCCGCTTCGGAGGGCCTCAACAAGGGCGTCGCCCCGGGCGCCGACCTGATCGTCGGCAAGGTGCTCAGCGACGGTGGGTCCGGGGCGGACTCCGGCATCATCGAAGCCATGGAGTGGGCGAAGGCCGAAGGTGCCGATGTCGTCTCCATGAGTCTCGGCTCCAGCATCCCGGACGACGGCTCGGACCCGATGTCCCAGGCCGTCGACGCGCTCTCCGCCGACGGCGGGCCGCTGTTCGTGATCGCCGCGGGCAACGCGTACGGCGCGGGCACCATCGGCTCGCCCGGCTCGGCGGAGAAGGCACTCACCGTCGCCGCCGTCGACAAGCAGGACGATCGCGCGGACTTCTCCTCGATGGGCCCGCTCACCAGGTCCTACGGCCTGAAGCCCGATCTGTCCGCACCGGGTGTGGACATCAACGCTGCCGCCTCGCAGGCGGTCCCGGGCGGCAGCGGGATGTACCGGACGATGTCGGGTACGTCGATGGCGACCCCGCATGTCGCGGGCGCCGCAGCCATCCTGAAGCAGCGTCATCCCGACTGGTCCGGCCAGCGGATCAAGGACGCGCTGATGAGCTCGTCGAAGAAGCTCGCCGCGTACACCCCGTACGAGCAGGGCACCGGCCGGCTCGATGTGAAGGCCGCGGTCGACACCACCATCGAGGCCACCGGCTCCGTCGCGGTCGCCTCCTACGACTGGCCGCACTCCGCCTCCGACCCGGTCGCCCAGCGGACCATCACGTACCGCAACACCGGTACGAAGGACGTCACCCTCGACCTGGCCACCGACACGGACGCCGACGCGTACACCCTGTCGACGAAGCAGCTGACCGTCCCGGCCGGTTCCACCGCCGAGGCTGTTCTCTCGCTGGACCCGTCGAAGGTCGCGAACGACACCCAGTTCTCCGGTCAGGTCATCGCCAAGGACGCGGAGGGCACCGTCGTCGCGCACACCGGCTTCGCCCTGAACAAGGAGCAGGAGCTGTACGACCTGACGCTCAGGCTCCGTGACCGCGACGGCAAGGCGATGGACGGCCTGGTCGTCCTCGGCGCGCTCGGCGACCCGAACCTGGGCATCGTCCAGGTGTCGGGCGAGACCACACTGCGGCTGCCGCCGGGCAACTACACCGCCTGGAGTTCCGTCGACATCGCCGGTGACCGCGCCGACTCGAAGGCCGTGGCCTTCCTCGCGGCTCCCGAGACGATTCTCGACAAGGCGACCACGGTCACCCTCGACGCGTCCAAGGCCCGCAAGGTCAGTGTGCGCACGCCGAAGGAGACCGAGAACCGACAGCTGCGATATGACATGGCACGTACTGCACCGGACGGCACAGTCCAGCGCGACGCGTACCAGATCCCGTTGACCTACGATCAGCTGTGGGCCGGCCCCACCAAGAAGGTCACGCAGGGCAGCTTCTCCTTCCTGACCCGCTGGCGGCAGGGCGAGAAGCGGCTGGATGTGTCTGCCGAGGGCCGTGATGTGCCGGTCTTCCCGCAGGGTGGTGCGGCCATCGCCGAGGACGGCGAGAAGAAGCTGGCCGGCGTCTTCGCGGGCAACGGCGCCGTGGCCGACTACGAGGGTCTGAACGTCAAGGGCAAGGCCGTCGTCATCCGCAGCAGTGATGCGGTCGCTCCCGCCGACCGGCTCGCCAACGCGGTGGCCGCGGGCGCCGGGGCACTGTTCGTCGTCAACGACGGCGACGGCGTCCTGATGGAGAGCTACACCGCCTACGGGACCAAGGGCACCATCCCGGTCGCCTCGGTCCAGCGCCTGGCGGGCGAGAACCTGATCAAGTCCGTCCAGCGTGGCGCGAAGCTGACGATCGATCAGCGCAATTACGCCCGCTACATGTACGACCTGGTGGACCGCCACGACAGTGTCATCCCGGACCGCTCGCTGGCGTTCGCTCCGTCGACCCGTCAGCTGGCGAAGGTGGAGAACACCTTCTACGGTCACAAGGACGTGCTCGGCGGTGGCTTCCGCTACGACATCCCGGACTACGGCCCGGGTCTCGGCTTCGAGGAGTACGAGAAGTTCCCCGGCACCCGCGAGGAGTGGGTCAACCCGCTTCCGGGTGCCTCCTTCTGGTACGAGAACCACTCGGTCTTCAACTCCGCCGAGACGGGATTCGCGCACGAGATGCGCAGCGGCGACCTGGACTACAAGGCGGGCCGCACCTACGCCGCCGAGTGGTTCGCACCGATCGCCCGCCCGCGTCTGGGCACCGGCTACTGGGGTCCGTTCCGTACCGTCCGCAACGACATGCAGTTCAACCTGACCGCGTGGACCGACTCGGGCGCGGGCCACTCGGGCTCCATGCCTGAGGACGAGTACGACACCACCACTACCGCGATCTACCAGGGCGACACCCTGATCAAGAAGGTCGCGGGCCGGGCCGGCTACTTCGGAGGCCTGTCGCCGGAGAAGCTGCCCTACCGCTTCGTGCTCGACTCCAATCGTGACGGCGACCTGTGGAAGACCTCCACCCGCACGCACACCGAGTGGAACTTCGTCTCGGGAGCCATGGACGAGAACGGCCCGTACCAGGCCGACCTTCCGCTGCTGCAGCTGGACTACAAGGTCCACGCCGACCTCGCCGGTGACGTCAAGGCCGGTCAGTGGACCGAGATCGGTATCGGCTCCGGTACGCAGGAGTGGCTGGACGGTGCGGTGAAGGCGAAGAAGGCGTCGCTGTCGGTCAGCTACGACGACGGCGAGACCTGGGACGCGGTGGAGCTGCGCAAGACCTCCGAGGGCAACTGGACCGCCCGGTTCAAGACCCCCGAGAAGGCCGGCGGCTTCGTCTCGATCAAGGCGCACTCCGAGGCCGAGGACGGGCTCGGAATCGATCAGGAGATCATCCGGGCGTTCGGCCTGAAGTGACCTTCCGAGGCTCGCACTTGAGGCGTCCGTACACCCTTGAGTGGGGTGTACGGACGCCTCTTCTGTCGACTGGCGCGGCTCCTGGAAATGAAAGTGACGGTCCATCACCATGTCGTGGAACGGCGGGGTTTCCCCCGCCTGAGCCGGGGGTCTGCCCCATGGTCGCCCCCGGACACGCCTGGATAGCCTGCGCTGAGCACCGGCCCCGAGCGGGCCGGAGACCAGGCTGATCGGGATCCAGGGGGAGATTCATGCGTCACCGGCTCAGGGCCTTCATGGCGGCAACGATGGCGGGAAGCGGTCTGATCGGGCTCGGCGCATGCGGTCTCATCGACTGGAACACCTTCGAGGACGACGCCCATGTGCCGCAGAAGATCACCTCCGTCCGACTGGATCTCGGCTCCGGCCGGGTGAATCTGCGGGGCGTGGCGAAAACCGCGGACGTGTCCCTGCACCGCTCGGTCCGCTACCGGGGGGACAAGCCCGAAGGCGCGTCGCACCGGGTCGAGAACGGCGTCCTGGTGCTGAGCGGCTGCGGCAGCCGATGCTCGGTGTCCTACACCGTCGAGGTGCCCGAGGGCCTCCCGGTCTCCGGCCGGACCTCGTCCGGATCCGTGGTCCTGGCCCGAGTGGGGCCGGTGAACGTGACCACACACTCCGGACGGATCGAGCTGGACGGAGTGACCGGCCCGGCCGATGTGTACACCTCCAACGGTCGGATCGAGGGGCGTGGACTGGCTGGTCCCGTCCGGGCCAGGACTTCCAACGGCCGGATCGAACTGACCCCGGTGAACCCGCAGGATGTCCGGGCCAGGACATCCAACGGGGCCATCGTCGTCACTGCGCCGACGGGCCGGTACGTGGTCGCCGCCAGCACCCACCACGGTCGCAAGGACATCGGCATCGCCAATGACCCGGCGGGCGACCACAAGATCGATCTGGCCACCGCCAACGGTTCCATCACGGTCAGGAACGGCTGATCGCGCCGCGCGCCACCGCAGCCGCACACAGCAGCGCAGGGACCGCCGCGACCGCGAAGCAGACGGCCGGCGGCAGACGGTCCACCAGCAGACCCACTGCCGCGGTGCCCGCCGAGGACCCGGCATTGACCGCGGTGTTGACCCACGCACCCGCCTGTGTGCGGCTGTCCGCGCCCACGGACTCGTCCGCGACGAGATACGCGGTGGTCAAGGCCGGGGCGACGAAGACCCCGGCGGCCGTGACCACCGCGACCAGCACGTACACATTGGGCGACATCCCGGCCGCGACCATCGCCACACCGAGACCGGCGGCCGGCACCGGCAGCCGCACCCGGTTCGCCGCACGCCATGAGACGGCACCGTAGGCGAGCCCACCGACCGCGCTTCCGGCGGAGAGGGCGGCCAGCACCCACGCCACCGCCGCGCCCCGGTGGTGCTGCTCGGCGAACGCCACCACCAGCAGATCCAGCGCCCCCAGACACAGCCCCACGACGGCTGCCACGATCGCGGCATGCCGCAATCCGACGATGCCGAGCAACCGCTGCCTGCGGGGCGTGTCCTGTGACGCAGCGGCCTTCTCCGCCGGCGGTGGCGCGCCGATACGGCGCACCGCGGGTGAGGACACCAGTGCCGGCGCGCCCACCAGCACGAGCCCGGCACTGATCGCGACACCTGCCGCGGGGACGGTGAACCTCATGACCAGACCTACGAGCAACGGCCCGGTGACGAACAGCAGTTCCTCGGCGACACCGTCCAGGCTGTACGCGCGCTGCAACAGCTCGCGGTCGGGAACGAGACTGCCCCACAGGGTCCGCATCACCGGTCCCAGCGGCGGGGTGCAGGCGCCTGCCGTCACGGCAAGCACCCCCAGCAGGAGCGAGGAAGCCCCCGGCCGCCAGGTGACGTAGGCCAGGGCGGCGAGCAGTGCGGCGTAGACGCCGGCCATCGGTGGCAGTGCCCGCCGCGGCCCGTACCGGTCGATCAGCGCGGCACGGGCGGGGGAGAGGAAGACACTGGTTGCCCCGAACAGTGCCATGACGGTGCCCGCGGCGGAGTACGAGCCGGTGGCGTCCTTCACCGCCAGCATCAGGGAGAGGGAGACCATCCCGTACGAAAGCCGCCCCAACAGAGCGGCACCGAAGGTGCGGGAGGCGTGAGGAGTACGCAGGACGGTGGCATACGAAGGGGCGCGCGAGGGCGCGGGTGAAGGCGAGAGCATGAGGACGTTCCTCGTGAGGGCAGCGCGGCATGCGGCGCTGCGGGCATGCGGGGACACCGAAGTGCCGCACCCGGTGGGACGGGGCGCGGTCAGTACGGGGTCCTACGCACGAGAGAGGAACATGCCGGCCAACTTATCAGGGTGAGAAGCGTGTTGTGGAGGGTCGCTTCAGGGCCGCATCGGCCGAAAATTGCTGTGAGGTGTGACAGCGCATCGAGTAGCCTCGGCGCCCATGTCGCCCTCCCCTTCCCGTAATCGCCCTCCCTACGACGCGGACGAGCGGACTCAGCTCGTCGGCTGGCTCGACATGCAGCGGGCGGTCGCCCGCTGGAAGTGCGACGGGCTTTCCGAGGCGGACGCCCATCGGTCCGTCCTGCCGTCCTCGCCCCATATGACGGTGGCGGGTGTCATGTCACACCTTCGATGGGCCGAGCACCTCTGGTACGAGGTCGTTCTGCTGGGCCGCCCGGCCGTGGGGCCCATGTTCGACGGGCCCGAGGATGCCGACATGATGGTCGAAGGTGCCCCGCTCGCAGAGCTCCTCGACGACTACGACCGGCAGATCGCGGTGTCGAACGAGATTGTTGCGGCGAAGTCGCTCGACGACGTGGGCCGACACCCGGACTTCGACGCCTCGGCCGCGAGCGTGCGCTGGATCATGTTCCACATGATCGAGGAGACTGCCCGGCACGCGGGCCATCTTGACGCCATCAGGGAGATCCTGGACGGCGAGACGGGCTACTACTGACCCGGCTCCCGTCGCCTCATCCGCCTCATCCGATGATGTTGGCATTGGCTGCCAGGATTTCCTCGGCGGTCTGCCGGAGCCGCGGGAGGAAGCCGATGACCTCCTTGGCACGGTGGAGAAGGTCACCGGTGGAGGTGACGCCGAGGTCGGCGACGGCGTTGGCTTGCTCCACCGCGGGGCCGGAGGGGATACCGACGACACGCGATCCGCGAGGTGACGGAATGTACGTCGCGGTCAACGTACCGGCGGCCAACGACAGTTGGGCGACGCTCTCGCCGCGGCTCGTGTGGTCAGGGTAAATCGGTTGTTCGCAGGCGGATTGGTGACGATCATCATCACCGATGACGGGTGAGCTTTCTTCTGTGAGGGGTATGCGGTGACGATCGTGACGAGGGCTGACGGACTCGATCCGGCTTGCCTGGAGGAGGCCATCTCCGCAGTGGCGCAGGGGAGGGGGTTCTCCGGCACGGTCCGTGTCACGCGTCACGGGGAGCCGGTATTCACCCGCGCGTTCGGGATGGCGTCACGGCGGTGGTCCATACCGAACACGTGCGACACGCGATTCCGGGTGGCGTCGGTGTCCAAGATGTTCACAGCGGTGGCCGTCCTGCAGCTCGTCGAGCGGAAGCAGGTCCGCCTCGACGACGCGCTGGTGGGCTTCGTGAAAGAGCACATGCCCCAGCTCGATCCGCGTGTCACGGTCCATCACGCCCTGACGATGACGGCGGGCATCGGCGACTGGTTCGAGGAGGGCAGCGCCGACTGGGAGGCCGAATGGGCCGCACTGACCTCCTCCCACCCGCTCTACCTGCTGCGGAGCAACAAGGACTACCTGTCACTGTTCGCCGGCAAGCAGCCCCACTTCCCTCCCGGGGAGCGTCATCTGTACAACGGCGCCGGCTACATCCTGCTCGGCCTGCTCATCGAATCGGTGACCGGCCGCTCCTTCGAGGAGGTCATCGCCGACGACGTATTCGCCCGTGCCGGCATGAGCGCGGCAGGATTCCCGGCCCTGGACGACCTGGGGCCGGACATCGCCGAGGGATACCTCACCACCGCCGGCAGCCCCACCCCGTACCGGACCAATCACTACGCGACCACCCCTGGGGCCGCCGCCGACGGAGGGGCTACCTGTAGCGCCGCCGATCTGACGGCCTTCGCCCACGCACTGCGCCACGGGCGGCTGCTGAACGAGGAGACCACACGCCTGGCGCTGACCCCGCAGGTCGACGAGCGTGAGGAGAAGGTCCGCGGCTACCGGTGGATGTACGGCTTCGGCCTTACCCACATCCTCGACGACGAAGGAACCATCGTCCGCTGGGGCCACACGGGCGAGGAGGACGGGGTCAGTGCCCGCCTCTATCACTACCCGCAGCAGGGCCTGGACGTCGCCGTCCTCGGCAACATCAGCTGGTGCGCCGGCGACATGGGGTGGGCCATCCACGACGCCCTCGTCGGCAACTGAACAGCCGCGTCCCGCGACGGCGCTGAGCTGATGCAGGGTCTCGCGGCTCGCTGCATATGCCGACGCTCTGACCTGGGTTGTCTCGTCGCTGCACAACCTCGTCAGCCAAGGCCAGTCTCAGCGGTAGCTGCATTTCCTCGGTCAGCGGCGCCGGGCCGACGGGGGAGGTTGAAGCGACGACCCCGAGGTTCACCGGTTCCTCACCGAGAAGCTGTTCCCGCAGTGGGCGGACGTCGTCACCGTCGACGACTGGCTCGCCCTTTCCGGCAGCTGATCGCACCGAGGCCATGGCGTGGCTGGAGAAGCGCGAGGGAGGCTGGGACCGCGGTGCCGCCGCCACCTTCGCCGTACTGGGTGCGGCCGACGGCGCACTGCTGGGCGCCGTCGGCCTTCGCTGGGTCGACCGTGCGGACGGCCTCGCGATGATCGACTACTGGACACTCCCGGCCGCCCGTGGGCGGGGCGTGGCCACCAGAGCTGTCGGAGCGGTGACCAGCTGGGCCTTCGGGACGGCCGATGCCCGCCGGATCGAGATCGCCCATGCCACCGGCAACGAGGCCTCCTGCCGGGTGGCTGACCGCTGCGGCTACCTTCCCGAGGGCACACTGCGCGACTCCCACCGCTACGGCGACGGGGCGTACCACGACGAGCACCTGCACGCCCGTCTGGCCGCCGACCCGGAACCGGCCGACATCGCGGCCTGACCACCGCGCGAGGTCATGCGGCGACGGTCGCTGCACAGGCCCACGGCCTCCCGGAACGCCGGGAGGCGTGCGAGGTGCAGGTCGGGGGCGTCCGCGGCCAGGACGGTGTGACATCGGGCGAACGTCGCGGTGATCCAGAAGACGGCTTCGCGGTGGTCGCCCCGCTCGATGAGGTGCCGGCTTTTGTCGATGGCGATCGGCCGTGCCTCGGCGGTGATGTCACTGCTGAAGAAGAACGGGGTGCGGGCGACCTGCGCGGCGACGTCGAAGGTGCGGGCCGGCTCGTCCAGATGATGCCCGGTCCTTTCGGCGGACAGCCGCGCGCACCCCAGGAGTTCCAGCAGCTCCGGGTACAGGTGCGCCTGTCCGTAGTCGGTGAGGACTTGGCGCGCCGCCGGGTGCCGCAGTCGCACGGTGGGGTTGCGCAGGGCGGCGACCAGCAGGACATGGGTGGTCACCCCGGTCGGGAACAGCCAGGCCGTCACCTGTTCGTGGAACGGCGCCGAGGCGTCGAACGCGGCGACGGGGGTCTCGATCCGGCGCTCCGCGTCCAGGCATCTGCGGCGCACCCAGGACCGCTCGGCGAACCGGCGCGACACGTCAGCCCGCAGCCCGTGCAGGTGACCCGTCGGGTCGTCGATGACCGTGTCGCAGCGGAAGCTCCCTGCCAGGTGGTAGGAGGAGAGCACACCGTCCGCCGAGGAGGGGTCGGCCCACGACAGATACGTGACTTCCAGCAGTGCATCGCGGAAGCGGAGCTTGCCCGGCTTGGCGGGCGGGTCAGGCTCGGTGGTGACGACGACGATGTCCACGTCGGAGAAGGGGGACAGCTCGGCGTCGTCCGGCAGACCGACCGTCGAGCCGCTGAAGTAGGCGCCGCGGAAGCCGGAATCGGGGCCGGGCGTGCTCTTTGACCCACTGCACCGCGGCTGCTCGGGCTGTACCGACTCTCACACCAAGTCTCCCTGAGTGGGCCCCGGACACCAACCGGTCTGATGGAATCAAGGCATGACGAAGCTGCTGCACCGAGTCTTCCACGCACTCGAACGCTTCCACGCCGCCCATCCCTGGGACCACAACGCCCACTACCACCGGTGGATTCTGCGTCAGCTCCCCAGCAGATGCGACAGCGCCCTGGACGTCGGCTCCGGCAGCGGAGAACTCGCCCGGCTCCTGGCGACACGGGCGAAGACGGTGCACGGAATCGACTCGGACCCGGACATCGTGGCCCGGGCCGGTGAACTGACCGTCCCGGCCGCTCCGGTGACCTTCACCGTCGCGGACGCGCCCGCGGGGATACCGCCCGGCCCGTACGACGTCATCACCTGCGTCGCCACCGTCCACCATCTGCCGTTCACCGACGCTCTCACCCACTTCCGCAAGCATTTGGCGCCCGGCGGGACCCTGGTAGTGGTCGGCCTCTCCTGCGAGGCGACCCTCGGAGATCATCTGCTGAGTCTCGCCTCCATTCCGCTGAATGTTGCCATGGCCTTGATCAAGAACAAGGGGCGCAGGGCGCTCCGCCCCGACTCGATGACTGCCAGGACCCAGCCGGCGGAGATGACCTTCTCCGACATCGTTCGCGAGGCGCGTCAGGTGTTGCCAGGCGTGCGGCTCAGGCGTCGACTGTTCTGGCGCTACACACTCGTCTGGTGCGACGGCTCCGGCGAGAGAGGACTGCGATGAGAAATGAGAGAGGACTGCTCCACTGCTCCACCGGGATGAACTCCCCGAGCCCACGGTGGCAGGACCGCTGCATTGCCGGGCCATACGGGGAGCTCTCCCCGTATAACTGCCGAACCATCGCGAGATCTCACGAAAGGACCGGCGAATGACACTCGGAGCCGAGGATCGCCTGGCCATCAATGAACTGATCGCCCTGCAATGGCACCTGGTCGATGACGGTGAACTCGACCGACTGGACGAGCTGTTCACCGCCGACGTCGTCTACGACGCCTCCGACCTGGGCCACGGATCGATGCACGGGCTGGAGGCCTTCCGGGACGCGGCCAGGGCGATGGGGCAACGCGGCACCGTCAGTCACCACGTCACCAACGTCGTCCTCACCGAGGTCGGTGACGATCAGGTGCGCGCCCGGTCCAAGGGGATCGGAATCAAGGCGGACGGTACGAGCGGAAGTGTGACGTACGAGGACGTGATCGTGCGTGGTGAGAAGGGGTGGCGCATCAACCGTCGCAAGGTCGCCGTGCGGCGCGCGCCTACCGGTGCGAATGACGCGAACGAGCGGCCCGAATGACATGTCACATGTCCCCGGACACCGCAGGCGGCTACTGACGGCGCCCCTGCAGCCCGCAGGGGCGCCGCCGGCGGATTCCGGGCGACGCGTCAGGCGTTCAGCATCCCCGACGTGTCGATGACCTGGCGGATCGCCCGGCCCGAAGCCAGCTCCTCCATCGCCGCGTTGATGCCGGCCAGCTCAAGCGTGCCCGTGTGCATCTGCTCCACCGGCATCAGGCCCGCCCGCCACAGGTCCAGAAACCTGGGAATGTCACGGCGCGGGACCGCGTCGCCCATGTACGAGCCCAGCAGGGACTTGCCCTCGCCCGCGAACGCCAGGGCCGGCACCTCCAGCACCCGGTCAGGGGCGGGAAGGCCCACCGAGACGACCCTGCCGCCCCGGGCCACGACCGTCAGGCACTCGGCCATGACCTTGGGGCTGCCCACCGCCTCCACTGCCAGCTCGGCTCCGCCGGAGGTGAGTTCGCGGACCGCCTCGATCGCGTCGCCGGGGGCGTACGCATGCGTCGCACCCAGCCGGACAGCCAGCTCGCGTTTCTCCTGGACCGGGTCGACCGCGATGATCGGATACGCCCCCGCCGCGCGGGCGCCCAGGACCGCGGAGAGGCCCACGCCGCCCAGGCCGTAGACGACCGTCGACTGACCGGGGCGCAGGGCCGCCGTGTTGATGACGGCACCGGCGCCCGTCAGGACCGCGCAGCCGAACATCGACGCGACGGTGAACGGGATGTCCTTGGGGATCGTCACCACCGACTCCTGGGCCAGCACCGCGTGTTCGGAGAACGCGGAGACACCCAACTGGTGGTGGACCGGGTTGCCGGAGGCGTCGGTCAGCAGCGACGGGCCGTGCAGCAGCGCGCCCGAGCCGTTCGCCGCCGCTGCCTGCGCGCACAGGGCCGGGCGGCCCGCCGCGCAGTCGCCGCAGAAACCGCAACTGGGCACGAAGACGAGGGCCACATGGTCGCCGGGGGAGACACGGTCGACGCCCGGTCCGGTCTCCTGGACGACGCCCACCGCCTCGTGGCCCAGGGCCATCGGCAGCGGGCGGACCCGGTCGCCGTTGACCACCGAGAGGTCCGAGTGGCAGAGCGATGCGGCCGCGATACGGACCAGCACCTCGCCCTCGCGCGGGGCGCCCAGCTCCAGCTCCTCCACCTCGACCGGGCGGGTCCCGGAGTAGGGGCGGGCCGTCGATATCCCGCGCAGGACCACGGCACGGGTTTTCACGACTGCACCTGTGCACGCGGAGCGCAGCGCAGCACGTCGCGGCTCTCCAGCAGCGGGACGACCTTGCCGAGCACGATCTCCTGGAAGTGCGGGGCTGCGCAGTGCGCGGTGAAGTCGGCCTCGGAGGCGTACTCCTCGTACAGCACGATCTCCTGCGGGTCCTCGATGCCCTGGTGGACCCGGTAGGCGAGATTGCCCGGCTCCTTGCGGGAGGCGGCGGCCATCGTGTCGAGCAGGGGGAGGACGGTGTTCTCCTCGCCGGCCTCGGTGCGGTAGCGGGCTACGACCACATATGTCATGGGGGGATTACTCCTGGGGTGCGGCAGGCCTCTTCAGGGCGGCGGGCGGGACCGGTGGCAACTGGTCCCGGCGCAGGTGCCAGAGGCGGGGGTCGGACGTGGCGGCCGCGGCCGACCCGAGGGCCAGCGCGAGCGCCACGTCCGCGGCGGTTTCCACGAAGCCGGCGGCGACCGACGGGGACATCGCGCGCTGTGCCTGCGCGCTCATCCGGGCGACGATCGGGGCGGGCATGATCTCGACCAGGTCCGGTGCCCCGCGCGAGATGGCGTCCGTGGAGCGGCGAAGGTTGGACCGGTCGGTGACGAACACCTTCATCATCGTCAGCAGGCCGAGCGGGCGGCCCTTCTCTATGAGGGAGAGCCGGGTGCTGACCACGCCGTGCGCGCCCATGTTCTTGATGAACTCCAGCGCGCCCCGGTCCTGAGCCAGACCGGGGCTGCTGTCCACGTTCACGAACACGGTCTTCCCCGCCCGGCCCAGTGCCGGCACGACCTGGGGCAGCTGCCCCACCGCGAGCGACGCGAGGATGCACACCTTCGCCGGTGCGGTCAGGAACTGCCGCAGCGGCTGGGTGCCGACGACCGACGCGACGACCGGCACCTCGGCGAAGGCCGAGGCGAGCCGGGGGTCGAGTGCGGCACCGGACCGGGACGGGGAGGGGGTCATGGCAAGGGCCTGCCTGGAGAAGAAGGGTTCGTGGCTGCTGACGTCAGTTCAGCGGGGACGTACCGAATCGGCTGGGAAGGCCCAGTTTGCCAGGGTTGAGAATGCCGGCCGGGTCCAGGGCCTTCTTCACCGCGACGAACGTCGCGAAGCCCGCCCCGAGGGACTCCTCCAGGTAAGGGCCGCGCAGCAGACCGCAGCCGTGGTGGTGGCTGAGCGCCGCCGCGTGCTCGATGAGTACGGCGTTGGCCGCGTCCCACACCGAGCGGTACCAGTCGCGGCGCGACTCGGGCGCCACATCGCCGCGCAGCGAGAAGTAGACGCAGGCGCCGTCGGTGTACGCGTGGGACTGGTGGGCCGAGGCGGCCAGGGTGCCGGGCACCGACTGGATCGCGGCGACCACCTCGTCGTAGATGACCGGGAGGTCGGTCCAGGACGCGGCCATCTCCAGGGTGTCGGCGACGAAGCCCGGACCCGGCTTGAAGCCGTCGGCGGACTTGCCGACCAGCATCCGTTCGTCCAGCCAGCGCTCGAAGACCGCCTTGCTGTCCAGCTCGGGGCCGTACGCCCCGCAGACCTCCCTCGCCACCTCGATCGAGGCGTCGACGATGGCCGGGTCGCCCTCGTCGGCGATGAGCAGGAGGTTGGTCTCCGGGTGGCCGAAGTGGGTGCCCGACTCAAGGGTGTCGTACAGCCGCAGGACGGCCGGGGTCGCACCGCGCTGCATGATCCTGCGGCAGGCGTCCAGGCCCTGTGCGAAGGTCTTGAAGCCGAACGCGACGGCATTGGCGTACTCCGGCAGCGGATGGACCCGCAGACGCGCCGAGACGATGACACCGAGGGTGCCTTCGGAGCCGACGAACAGCTGGCGCAGGTCCGGGCCGACCGCGGCACGGGCGTAGTCGCCGTACGTGGCACGCGTACCGTCGGCGTGCACGACGTCCACGCCGACGACCATGTCCTCGATCTTGCCGTAACGGGTGGAGAGCTGACCGGCGCCGCGGCAGGCGATCCAGCCGCCGACCGTGGAGACGGCGAACGCGGACGGCCAGTGGCCGGTGGTGACGCCGTACTCCTCCTGGAGCTGCTTCTCGAAGAGGTCGCCGAACATGCCGGCCTGGACGTCCACGATGTTCGACTCGGCGTCGAAGCCGGTGATCCGGTTCAGCCCGCAGACATCCAGGACGACGCCGCCGAAGACGGGGAGCGCCGCGCCCGTCACGTTGGAGCGGCCCGCGGACGGGGTGACCGGGACGCCGGCCTCGTGGCAGATCCGCAGCACGGCCGCGACCTGGCCGGCGTCGGCCGCCTCGACGATCACGGCGTTCGGCGTCGCCGGACGGCCCTCGGTCTCGCCGATCATCGAGCCGGCCCACCAGTCACGGGTCCGGGTGACGACCTCGTCGCGGGAGGTGTGCACCGCGTGCGCGGCCTCGCGCAGCGCCTCGACCACGGCCTCGGGGACCTCGACCGGGTCGGTCTGGAGGGCGGCTTCGCCGTCCCCGATCGGGGTGTTCTGCGCCCACTTGGCGAAGCTGGGGGCGCCGATCGTGTAGTTGCCCCGGTTGAACGGGTGGGTGATGGTCTGACGGCTGATCATGCTGCTGCCCCTTCGAGGAGTACGGACTTTTCGTGACGGACGGCTGCGAGGTACTCGGCGACCGAGCGGTCGGCCTCGGCCTGGGAGAGGTTCAGTTCCTGGCCGAGGATCGCGCCGACGGCCTCGGCTGCGTCGGCGGAGGCGTCCCGGGCGAACAGACGGGCGCGCATCCGGCGGGAGAGCACGTCGTCGACCGAGCGGGCCAGTTCGGCACGGGCCGCGTACACGACCTCCGCCTTGGTGTACGGGAGTCCCGCGACGATCGGCTCGGCCAGTGCAGGGTCGTCCTGGATCAGGTCGCCGACGAACCGGGCCTCGGTGCCGAAGCGTTCGCCGAGGTGCGCGGCGATGCCACCGGATGCGGCGACGGCCTCGGCGTCGTAACCGGCGCCGCCGAGCAGCGGGAGATCGGTGGTGCGGCTCTTCCCCTTGCGGCCGAGGACCGTCATCACCTTGTCGATGACGAGCTCGCCCATGTGCCGGCTGGTGGTGAGCTTGCCGCCGGTCACCGTCACCATGCCGGTGCGGCCGACGGTGATGTGGTGGTCGCGGCGCATGTCGAGCGTCGCGCCCTCCTTGCCGCCGACCAGCGGACGAAGACCGCCGATGGAACCGACCACGTCGTCCGGGGTGAGCTTCCCCTCGAAAGCGGTGTTGGCGCCCTCCAGCAGGAAGTCCATCTCCTCACGGGTGCAGTGCACATCGTCCGGGGAGCCCCGGTAGTCCTCGTCCGTCGTGCCCAGCACGACACTGTTGCCCCAGCGGGTGCAGGTCGCGCGGCGGGCCCGGCCGGGGATCGGCACGGTGACCGTGCAGTTGATCCGCACCTTGTCCCACGGCACCACGATGTGGACGCCCTTGGCGGGCCGCACCTGCGGCTTGTGACCGTCGTCCGCCTTCGCGTCGAGCTCGTCGGTCCACACCCCGGTGGCGTTGACGACGGCCCGCGAGCGGATGTCGATGGTGTCGCCGTCCGCCGAGACCCGGGCACCGGCCACCCTGCCCATCTGCATCAGCAGACCCTCGGCCCTGGCACCGTTGAGGACCGTCGCGCCGAGCGCGGCGGCGGTGCGGATGATGGTGAGGACGAGCCGGGCGTCATCGGTACGGGCGTCGAAGTACATCAGCCCGCCCTTGAGGTTCTCGGCGCGCAGCGTCGGCGCCTGCGCGAGGACCTCGGGGACGGTGAGCCGCTGATGGAGCTTGCCGATCCGCCAGCCGCCGACCAGGTCGTACGTCCACAGCAGACCCTCGAAGCCCTTGGCGAGGCGGGCGTCGAAGATGCCCTCCTTCTCCAGGATCGGGAAGAGGAACGGCAGCCGGTGCACCAGATGAGGGGCGTTCTTGCGGAAGCGGTGACGCTCCAGGAGCGAGTGGCGGACCAGGTTGACGTTGCCCTGCTCGATGTAGCGCAGGCCGCCGTGCACCATCTTCGAGGACTTCGACGACGTGCCGGATGCGAAGTCGTCCTTCTCGATCAGCGCCGCGCGCAGCCCGCGCGAGGCCGCGTCGAGCACGGCGTACGCCCCGGTGATGCCGCCGCCGATGACAAGCACGTCGTACGTGTCGTCGGCCAGCCGGCGCTTGAGGGCTGCCCGGTCGAGCAGCAGCGGCGTTCGGCGGGTCGCCGCGGCGCTGCGCCGCGGTTTCCGGGCGGGCATGGTGATCACAACATCAACTCCTGGTGTTTCGGTGCGGCGGCCACGTGGTCGGGTACGGGGCGCCAGTGCGACGGTGAGGGGCCGTCAATGGGGGGTGTGAGGCTTGGGTGCGGGATCCTTCAGAGGGAGCAGCGCGGGGTCGCCGAGGTGGGCGATCAGCACGTCGCGCCAGGCGGACCGCTGTGCGGTGCGCTCGGCCCCGGTGATCGCGGGCTCGAAGGTCCGGCCGTGCGGCTGCGCCTCGACGACCTCTTCCAGCGAGGACCACAGGCCCTGGGCGACACCGGCCAGATAGGCGGTGCCGCGCAGGCTGGCGGTCGCGGAGTCGGAGACCCGCTCCAGCGGCAGGCCGGTCAGGTCGGCCTGGATCTGCATGAGCGGGTCGCTGCCGGAGACGCCGCCGCCGACCCGGAGCCGGGTGAACGGTGTGCCCATGGTGTCGGCGACCCCGTCGATCAGGTCGCACACCGAGTGCGCGATCCCGTCCAGCACGGCGCGCGCGAGATCGGCGCGGGTGGTGGCGAGGGTGAGCCCGGTGAGGGATGCGGTGGCCTCCGGGTGCCAGACCGGCGTACGGACCCCGGCGAGTGCCGGGACGAAACGCGGGGTGCGGCCCGGCCGGGTGGGGACCCGGCCCGCCTCCTCACCGAGCTCCTTCGGCGATGCGAACAGGCCCAGGTCGTCGCAGAGCCAGCGCAGCGCCGAACCCGCCGTGGAGGTGTAGGCCTCCAGGCTGTAGTGGCTGATGTCGCCCTGCCGCCGGCCCGGCTGGGCGAGCACCCCGGAGATGTCCGGCCGGGGCAGGGCGGGCGTGGTGCCGGTCGCCGCGTCAACGAAGGCGCCGGTTCCGTACACGCACATGCCCTGCCCGGCGGCGAGACCGCCGAGCGCGACGAGTGCGGCGTGCTGGTCGCCCATGGAGGCGGCCAGCGGGACGGAGATTCCGAGGGCGGCAGGGTCGGTCGTACCGAATCCGGCGTCGTCGGAGCGGAGTTCCGGCAGCAGGTCGAGGGGGAAGCCGAGGTGGCTGATCCACTCCTCGTCCCAGGCATGCCGCTCCAGCAGATAGCCGCCGGTGGATGCGGCGTTGGTCGGTGTGGTGGCGTGCACGGCGCCGCCGGTGAGGCGCCAGATCAGCCATGTGTCGACGGTTCCGAAGAGCAGCCGGCCCTCGCGGTGGGCGGCGGCCACCTCCGGGTGTGCGGCGATCTGCCGGGCGGCCCAGAGGAACGGGGCGCGGGCGCCGACCGGCCGGCCCTGACGGGCCAGCAGGGCGGCGTCCCACTCGGCTTCGTACGCGGTGAGCCCGGTCGCGTACCGCCGGTCCTGCCACACCACCGCGGGCAGCAACGGCCGCCCGCTGACCCGGTCCCACAGCATCGCGGTGGCCCGCTGGGTGGAGAGCGCGACCGCGGTGATTCCGATGCCCTCCTCGCGGGCCCGGCCGACGGCCCGGCGCGCCACCTCGACGGTGGCCGTCCAGATCTCCATCGGGTCCTGCTCGACCGAGAGGTCGTCCGGATGGCTGACCTTGATCGACCGGTAGAACACCTCGTGGGCGGCGCCCGAGTCGAGGACGACTCCGGCCCTGGTGCCCGTGGTGCCCTCGTCGATGGACAGCACACCGCGCCGTGGGGCGGCGTCGGGGAACGTCTGCGTCATTGCAGCCCTTTCATTGCGAGCATCGCGACCTGTGCGGAGGGATACGGAGGGGAGAGGACCATCGTGTGATGCGGCAGGTCCGGCGGCCGGTCAGCGCGCGGTCACGGACTCCGCGGATTGCGTCGAGCCGGCTCGGGCGCCGGCCGCGGCTCGGTCCTGTCCGGCGACCTCGTCGGGCGAAGCGGCCTTCGTCGGGTCCCACTTGATCGCCAGGCAGGTGATCAGGCCGAGCAGCGGTACGACGGAGAGCACCAGGAACGTGTCGGCGAGCCCGAGCGAGTCCTTGATCTGCGGGAAGACATACAGCCCGACGACACTGCCGAAGCTGCCGACCATCCCGGTGACACCGGTGCCGAGGGCACGGACATCGCTGCTGTACGAGAGCGCGGCGATGGACTTGCCGTTGGCGCCGGGGCCCGAGGAGTGGCAGAGGATGAACAGGACCGGCAGCAGGAAGGCCACGGCGGTGGGCACCTTCTCGAAGGTCAGCCCCATCGCGAGCAGGGCGACGAAGACTCCGGCGAATCCGGCGGCGGAGCTGAGCCGCAGTCCGAGCCGGCGGCCGAAGTACGCGGACAGGAGCCCGCCCGCGATTCCGAAGGCGTTGAAGACCATCGAGCCGATGGTGGCCTTCTCGAAGCTCTCACCGAAGATCGTCAGGCTGATCAGCGGGAGGTACCAGCCGACCGCGAAGTACTGCATCGACTGCCCGAGCGATATTACTGAGGAGAGGACCGTGCGCGGCAGGTACTCGCCCTTGAAGAGCAGTCCGGCCTGGCGGAACCCGATGGCGGGAGCCTCCGTGGCGGCGCGGGTCGCCTCGTCGGGATTGCCGGCGACGGCCTTGATCTTGTAGATCCTGTCCAGATTGACGACCGCCTCGTCCAGACGGCCCTTGCTCGCCAGCCAGGTGGGGCTCTCCTTGAGCATCAGCCACTGGCCCACGAGCAGCGCGGCGGCGACGACCGCGGCCGAGCCGACCGACCAGCGCCAGATGTCCGCGCCGACGTCCAGGTTGAAGAAGAGCAGGGCGAGCGCGAGGTTGCTGGTGGTGGCGACGTACCAGACCGCCTGCCACAGGTTCAGCCGGCCGCCCAGTTTCGCGGGGGTGTACTCGGCGAGCAGCGCCATGGCGACAGCGAAGTCGATGCCGTACGCGACCCCCACCAGGACCCGGCCGAGCCAGACGACGGTGAAGTCACCGGCGAAGGCGGCGAGCAGGGCGCCCGCGATGGCGAACACCTTGGCGATGAGCAGCGGGGGGACGCGGCCGATCCGGGTGGCGAGCCAGCCGCCGACCGGGTTGAAGATGATCGCCAGGGCCGGAGCGGTGGCCGTGAGGATCGAGACCTGGGTGCTGGTCAGCTCCATCTGGGACGTCATCGGTCCCAGACCGGCGCTCAGCGCGGCATTCGAGTAGGCGTCGAGAAACAGCCCGCCGAACACGAGAAACCAGATGACTTGCGCCCGGCCGGTGATCTTTCCCAGCCCATCGATGAGCGCAACGACGTCGGCGACGCCTTTGACGCTCGGACGTTGTGCCATGAATCCGCCTTCGAGGAAGACCCATCGGCGGCACGGGGAGCACAAAAAAACAGGCATGACGAAACCACCGACAGGTGGTCTATGTCTGTGCCTGTCAAAACACTGCGGAAAGCGCCGCAGCACGTGAACTGCAAGAAGTACGAACTACGCAGTGAGGTTAAGAACGAGTCAGCAGAAACGTCAAGGGTTTCCGGCAGGTTACTCAAACGTGACACGGGTCTTGACGGTGCTGGAGGGGTGGTGTTCCGGCGGCCTGCGACAGCCCCGAAGCACCACCCGTGCCCGGTCGGGCCGCAGCGGCCGCCCGCTCGGCTGAACCGGCCTCCTGAGCCGAGCCCGTCGCAGGGGCCGGATCCGCGGCGGTGTCACCCGCGTCTACGACAACCCGTGCAGCCGGCACTTCCTCGTCGACAGCGCACCCGCGCTTGTGAGGGCGGGAGGGCGATGCATGGCACGAGACAGGGAAGCGCGAGCGGCATGCGAAAGGCGGGGTGGTGCGTGATCCGCACCACCCCGCCCCGCGCCCGTGAGGTTTTCGTCAGTGCCCCGCCTGCAGCGCCGCCCAGGTGTTCGCCCCTACGACGCCGTCGGCCGTCAGGCTCCGGCTGGCCTGGTAGCTGCGCACCGCCGTCGCCGTCGCCTGGCCGAAGCTCCCGTCGATGCCGACATTCGAGCCGAGCGCCGCGGTCAGCGAGCGCTGGAGCCGCTTCACTCCGTCGCCCGAGGCGCCCTGCTTGAGGGGCGTCGCCGGACCGGCCGACAGCAGCGCGGTCCAGGTCCTGTCTGCCACGACGCCGTCGGCCGTCAGTCCGTGGTTCGCCTGATATGCCATCACCGCGTTCTTTGTGCCCGGGCCGAAGCTGCCGTCCACCGCGCCCACCATGTAGCCCTGCTCGCTCAGCAGCTGCTGAACCGCTTTGACCTGGGGGCCCGTCGAGCCGCTCCGCTGGGTCGCGTACGCGGTGAAGCTCAGCCCGTCACCGCTGTTGCCGCCGCCGGTGCCCCCGCCCACCAACTGCATATAGCGATTCCAGTCCCAGTACGGGCCCGGGTCCGTGTGGTCGTTGCCCGGTGCCTCGCTGTGCCCGATGATGTGCGCCCGGTCCTTCGGGATGCCGTACCGGTCGCACAGGTGGCGGGTCAGGGCCGCCGAGGAGCGGTACATCGTGTCCGTGAACCAGGAGGGGTCGTCGATGAACCCCTCGTGCTCGATGCCGAGCGCCGAGGCGTTCTGGCCCCGTGCGTGGTACGCGGTGTCGCTGTCGCGCACCATCTGGGTGATCTGGCCGTCGGAGGAACGCACCACATAGTGGGCGCTCACCTCGGCCGTCGGGTTCTGGAACCAGCTGATCGAGCCCGCGTACGAGCCCTGCGTGACATGGATGATCACCTTGTCGATCTTGGCCGTCCGGCCCACGGTGAAGTTGTTCGCATTGGCCGGAACCCACAATGCGGACGGGTAGTCGGTGCTCTGCGTGCGTACGTCGGTGGTGTCGAGCGAGCCCTTCTGCGGTGAGACCGGACGGGCCGTCACCGAGATGTGCTCACCGCCGGGGACGGTGGCATAGAGCCCGTGGGCCAGGAAGGTGTACACGGCTTCGGCGTAGAGGGTGGCGGCGGGTCCCGTCGAGCCGCTGTACCGGGCGACTGCCGGGTACCAGGCGTTGACGTCGTCGCGCTCCCGGTCGTCGAGGCCGAGCTTGTCCGCGTAACTGCGCAGCACCGCCGCGCCGCCGAGGATGTTGGCCTCGGTGTCGGTGCGGAGGTCGGCGAGGGGTTCGCCGGTGAGGGCGGCCGCGCGCTCCAGCGTCCGGTTCGTGGGGTTGCTCACCAGGTGCATCACGCCGTACCCGTTCGCCTGGCTGGGGTGCCCCAAGTGGCCGTCGAGATGCGTCTCGCCGTACCCGACGGCTGCGAGCAGATCACGTGGTACGTCGAACTTCGCGGCCGCCCGTGCGAATGCCTGGTTCATGGAGTGGCCGTCGGCCGGAGCGGCGAATGCCGGGCTTCCGTTCGCGGCCAGAGCCGTGGCGATGAGGGCCGCTAGGACGGATGCGCGGCGCTTTGTGTGGGCGGCGGCTCGTCTGGGCATACCTGCTCCTGCTCTGTGGGGGAGAAGAACGGCCCCCGGGCCCGAGTGGGGTGGGCCGAGGGGCCGAAGCCCGCTCAAGGTATCGGCGTGTACAGGGCATGACATTCACTTGACCGCGTGTCGAACTCCCTTTCACTCCAACGCAGTTGAGGTGCAGGTCGGAACCCTTCCAGGTGACCTGTTCGGCCGTCACCTGGCAGGGCCGAGAGGCGGACATCAGACGCGCGCCGCACCCGTGTCGCCGGGGACGACGGGCGGTGCGGCGGTCAGCGAGCCCGGCAGGACGACCTCGCCGGCCTGAAGCGTCACGCCGAGCGGGCCGAGTGTGCTGGCCGGCCGGACCAGGGCGTTCAGCGGCGAACCGAGCACTGCGCCGCCCGCGCCGGTGTCCCTCCGGGCCCTGTCGGTGCACGGGCTGCGTCACGGCTGCCGAGTCCTGCTTCAGCCCTCGCCGCACACCAAGCCGGTCATCGTCCTCGGCGGCGCGCTCCAGGGGATGTACGACCGGCCCCAGATGGACGACCACCTGGGGCCGCCCGGCGACCGGTCGGCCCCACCCGCGGCTCTCGCGTTCGCGCAGGCTCCCGAGGTCAGTGCCCGCCGTGGCCCGGGGCGTTGACGTCCACCCGCACGATCTGCGGGTCGTGGTCGCTCGCCTGGTCGGCGAACTCCGCGTTGATGTGCACCACGTCGTAGTCGAAGCGGCGGACGCCGGGGCTGGTCAGGATGTGGTCCAGCGTCTGCGAGTTGCCCTCGTACACATAGCTGTACTGCTCGCTCGCAGGCAGCGTGGTGATCAGTGGCTTGAGTACCTCGCCGCTGGTCAGCGCGTCCATTGTCGGGGAGAAGGCGAAGTCGTTGAGGTCGCCGAGCGTGATGATCCGGGCCGAATCGTCCGCGGCCAGCAGCGACTTGACGAAGGTGTTCACCTCTGCCGCCTGCTTCACCCGTTTGGTCTCCGAGCTGCGCCGCGGCTCCTGGTACCGGCCGTGCAGGGGCTGGTCGCCGCCCTTGGACGTGAAATGGTTGCCGATGACGAAGACCGGCTTCCCGTGGAAGCGGAACTCGCCGACGAGAGGCTTGCGGCTGTCGGCCCACGCGTCACTGGTCGGGGCGATCCGGCCGGGCGACACCGAGAGCGTCACCCCCTTCTTCGTCTTCACCGCGGTCACGGCGGTGGTCGCGTCGCCGCCCGCGCGGTCCACGAAGTCGACCCTCTTGGGATTGAAGAGGAAGACGTTGCGGATGTTGCCGCCGGGTTCGCCGCCGTCCTTGCCGTTCTCGGGGGCGACGTACCGCCATGCGTACTGCGGACCGCCCGCGGCGACGATCGCGTCGGTGAACCGCTTCAGCGTCGCCTCGGAGCCGACCGTGCCGTCGTTCACCGCACCGTTGTCGTCCTGGATCTCCTCCAGCGACACGATGTCCGGGGAGGAGAGGCTGACCGCGACGCCCCCGGCGAGGGTGTCGAACTTGGCCTGCTCGTCGAGGGCGTCCAGGTTCTCCACGTTGTACGTGGCGACGGCGAGCTCTTTGCCCTTCTGCTTCCGGGTGGCTTCGCGCCTCAGGTGGTTGTCGGTGAGCGTGCCGAGCCCGGTGGCCTGGAGGTTGTAGCCGCCGAACGACGCGTAGTCCATGACACCGGTGGTGGCCCCGGACAGCACATCGCCCACGTCGGCGACAGGGACGGGCCGGGCCGGGTCGAGCGACATCACCTTGATACGGCCGGTGTTCTGGTCGTCGTAGGAGGAGTACAGCGTGCCGCCCCGCCGGGTCCGGTTCTCGTCCGGCTTGACGCTCACCCAGACCTCGTCGTACGCGGTCGTCGCACCTGTGACCCGGGTGTCGGAGATCTCGACGCGAGTGCCTTCGAGCGACTCGTAGAGGTCGAGGGCGTACGCGGACGGGTCGAGGGCCAGCGAGTCGATCGAACCGCCGTCCGCCGAGGGGACGTAAGCGTCCGGCACCGAGGCCGCGTCGAGCACGACCGGGGCCGGCAGCGCGTTGCCCGAGGACAGGACCGTCGTCTTCGGGGCGGTGATTTCGGTGATCGACTGGGTGGTCGACGACGGGTAGTACTCGTCCACCTTGCCGCTGACCAGCACCGAGTCGCCCACGGCGACATCCGGCGCGGTGGAGCCGGTGTGGACGAACACACCCTCACCGGTACGGGCGTCCGTGTCCGGCGCGATGTCCTGGATCCAGAAGCCGCGTGAACCGGTGGTCCGTACGCCGGTGACGATGCCGGGGACACCGGTCACCGGCCGGCCCTCCAGCGGCGACACACGGGTGGTGCCCTGGATGTCGTGGATCCGGACGGTGCCGGGTTCGGTCGGGCCGCCGGGGTCTTCCGGACCGGAGCCGCCGGACGTCTCACCGGCCGAGTTGACCGGCGTCGGGGTGCCCGCGGCGAGGTCGGCGGCGTTGTCGTCGGTGTCGACGAGGGACGCACCGCGCGCCACCGAGGAGGTGTTCGATGCCCCCGTCGCCGGGCCGCTGCCCTCCCGTACGACTGCGGAGCCGTAGCCGACGAGATCCACGATCCGCGTGTCGGCCGCGCAGTCGGCGGCCGTCTTGCAGGTCAGCGGAGTCGTGCCGGAGACCAGCGCGACGGTTCCGCCGCCGGCCGCCATCGCGACCGTGCCGGTGGTGTCCGGCGTCGGCAGGGCGACGGTGCCGCCGGTGCCCGCGGCCTCGGCGACGAGGTAGCGGCCGCCGGGTGCGACGGACCCGCTCAGTGCGGAGACCTGCCACAGCGAACCGGCGGAAGGAGAGGCCGGCAGATACTGCACGCTGAAACCGGACAGGTCGTACGAGGCGGAACCGGCATTGGCCAGTTCGATGAAGTCGCGGGCGAGTGTCGCGCCCGAGTTGCCCCCGCCGCCGTACACCTCGGAGAAACAGCGTCACGGCGACGGCGCCGGCCAGCAGGACGGAACGGGGTCTGGATATGTGCACGGTGGGCTGCTCCCGAAGTGTGGTGAGGGCAAAAGCTATGCGCGTAGAACCAGCCCTGACAAGACATCAGAAGTTAATTCCAGAAATCGTTCCGGCGGCCCGGAAGCGATGGGGCGAGGAGTGTGGAGGTGTGGGGGTGTCGTCGGGCCGGCCCCGGCTCGACATGCAGCCAAAAGGTTGCCTACGCTGCGAAGGGGCTGAGAACACGAACAGGCGATGGTGACCGTGACGGCGGCGATGGACCCGATATTCAAGGCACTCGCCGATCCGAGCCGCCGGGAGCTCCTCGACCGGCTCAACGCGCGGGGCGGCCAGACCCTGCGCGAGCTGGGCGAGGGCCTGGACATGACCCGGCAGGCGGTGAGCAAGCACCTGGCGGTGCTGGAATCGGCGCTGCTGATCACCGCCGTACGCCACGGCCGGGAGAAGCTGCACTACCTCAACCCGGTGCCGATCCAGGAGCTCGCCGACCGCTGGATCGGCCGGTACGAACGCCACCGCCCGACCGCGCTGTCCCAACTCGAACAGACCCTGGAAGGAACGGCCATGGACCAGCCTGAGTTCGTCTACGTCATCTACATCCAGACCACAGCCGAGAAGCTCTACCAGGCGCTGACCGACCCCGAGTTCATCAAGATCTACATGGGCGGTTACGGTCCCGAGTCGACCTGGGAGGTCGGCGCGCCGGTCCGCTGGAAGATGGACCCGGACGGCGAGTTCGAGGAGGTCGGCCAACGGGTCCTGGAGGCGGAGCCCGGCAAGCGGCTCTCGTACACCTGGCACACCCTGCAGCCCATGCACCGCCAGATGTTCGACTTCGCCTCGGACGAGGAGTGGGACAGGGCCGTCCAGGAGCGGTCCGAGGTCACCTTCGACATCGAGCCGGCCGAGGAGCCCGAGATGGGCATCAAGCTGACGATCACCCACGACGGGTTCGACAGCCCGGACAGCAAGATGCTGGAGGGCGTCAGCGGCGGCTGGGTCGTGATCCTCTCGTCGCTCAAGACCCTTCTGGAGGGCGGGAAGTTCCTCGACGAGCCGGCATGACGACGAGGCGGTCCGGCGCCGGCTCCGGGGCGGCGCCGGACGCCCGCCGCGGCAGCGCAATGCGCGGGCAACACGCGGCAGGCGCAGGCGCGAGCACCTGACTGTGCGTCAATCGATACTGTGCGTCAATCGATCGGCCGGCTCGTCGGCGGCCGCGGTCACCGCACCTTTCGCCGGTACGGCGGAACGTTCCGCGGCCCCGCGCCCCGCCAACCGGCTGTCCGGGAAAGTCGACCGCGGCGACGGCCATCTCGGCATCGGACTGGCGGAGCGCACGTGACGGCTGTCTCCCGGCAGGCTCTCAGGCTCCGGGAACCCGGTCGAGGAAGCCGCTGACCGAAGTGATGCGTCCGTCGTCGGCGAGTGCGAGCACGTCCGACCCGGCGACAGGCGCCGAGCCGTCGGCGGTGGAGACCAGTTCCCAGCTGAAGCGCACGATGTCGTGGTGTCCGTCCGGGGTGCCGATCGGCCGGAACTCGAAACCGGGGAACTGCTGATGGGCCCCGTTGATCGTGGCCGTGAGCTCTTCGTGGCCACGCACGTCGGCCACCGGGTCGGTATAGGTGGCGCTCTCGGTGAAGGCGGCCGCCACGGCCTTCTCCAGGTCCTCGGGGGTGGCCGCGTTCCAGGCGACGAAGTAGCGCTGAACGGCGTCCTCGTATGCGGTCATCGTGCTGTCCTCTCTCGCGTCCCGGCCCCTGGGGCCGGGCTCCCGTGTGCTCGTGAGGAACACGATGTCCGATGGCGTGGAAGGCGTCGATTACCTCCGAGGTCATGGTCGGAGCGTCGCCGGTGAGCTGTCACATCGCAGTAAAGCGGAAGTGAGGAATTCCTGGCGTCAATGTATTTCCGCCGATGCATTCCTTGCGTCGGTGCAAGAGGGAAGAAGCGCCTCCTCACCCCAGGCTGTCCGGGACGACATGCATGGCGGCTTCCTCGGCCGATGCTGCCGCTCCGTCGATCCCGACGTCCTCGGCCGCCAAGGTGTCCGGCTCGTTGATGTCCAGCTGCCGGGTCAGTCGGCCGGCCCGTACCGTACCGACCTCCGCGTCCCAGAGTTCGCCGTCACCGTCGGACAGGTCTCCCAGGTCGTCGCCGTCGGCTTCGGTGACATCGGGCAGCTCCCGTGCCAGGCGTCCCTCCAGCGGCTCGCCACTGTGCTGTTCGGCGGCCGTGGTGCCCAGATCCTCCACCGCCCACGGTCGCTCGGGCGGGGAGTAGCCCTCATCGAGAAGGTCGGTCAGCCCCCGGTTGTCCAGGGTGTCCTCGATGTCGAGCTGCTCGGCGGGGTCGGAGGCCTCAGGCTGTTGGGGCTGGTAGACATCGTCTCCCATGTCGGCATCCTTCATGGTGTGTCCCTTCCCGGTTTCGGGGTCCCGGTTGTGCCTGCCGCGCACGCGACTCGGGAGAAAGGGGGGCATGTATTCGGTAAGCGCCCGAGTGCCGTCGAACCGCCCGTATGGGTTCAGGATAAGTGGCCCGGGCGTGAGCCCGCAGCCGTGAGCCGCTGCCCGGGCGCGGCAGGCCGGTCCGAGGGACGATGGAAGGTGCAGGCGGAGCATGCCCCGCCCCATTCCGTATCGGGAGAAGCGCCATGGATTACCCGGAGAGCTACCAGTTGGTATTTCAGGCGTCCGCCGTGGAGGACGACACGGTGATCGTCCGGCGGACGGCGCAGTCGGGGGCGGGTGGATACCCGATCTACGAGGACGAGACCGGAATCATACGCGCGGAGATCAGCGACCGGGGAGAGGTGCGCATGCTGGCCAGCGGTGGACACCAGGTGCTCGGCACCCCGCTGGTCGTGCGGGAACCGAGCGCCTGAAAGGGCTGGGGCCCGTCCGGCGGATCATGACCGGACGGGCCCCGGCACTACAGGAAGGCGGGCCGGCGCCGGCGCCGCCCCGTCAGCCCTCGGTCCAGCCGTGGTTCTTGGCGAACTGCAGCAACCCGCCCCGGACCTGCAGGATCTGAGCCCCGGTCAGTGACGGTGCCGACTCGAGCAGTACGTCGGTCACCTCCTTGGTGTACTCGGCCGCACTGAGCACATCACACAAGGTGTCGTCGTCCGCCGACCCGGAAACGCTGACCGAGGCGGGCCTCGGAGGAGTCAGCGGCTTCCCGTCGGGACCCTCGGCGAGCCGGACGGACGAGGCCTTCAGCCCGCGGTCACCGTCCTCGATCTCGAACTCGACCGCCGTACCCGTGTGCACATAGGACTCGGGGATCAACATGTCGTTCACATGGAGAAACACATCCTCACCGCCGTGATCGGGTGAGATGAAGCCATATCCCCGTGCGCCGTCGAACCGCACCACGCGACCAGAAACCACACCAACCCCCAAGAAAGAACCGGGCCCCTTGCCCGTTTGCCACACATGGCTCGACCGGAGAATAGCCCTGCACGGCCGGGCGGCGCGACCCTGTGGCGGGGAATCGCCCGGACCGGGGCGAGGGCCTTTGGCGGGGCGGCGGCAGGCTCACCTGAGCTTGCGTGCGGGCGGGGGCGCGGTTCCGGACGCCAGCGGGGAGCGGGCCAGCTCGATGCAGCCCACCGTGATCAGGGTGAGCGCGACCAGTTCGGGCAGCACCCACCACCCGGTGCGCAGTTCCTCGCCGAACAATGTCACCCCGTACAGGACGCTGATCAGCGCGTCACCGAGGGTCAGCGGCGGCTGGACGGCGACCAGCATGCCCGCCTGGAGGGCGTTCTGGAGGAGGAACAGCGCGCCCACTCCGGCCGCGGCGGTGGCGTACAGCTGCCAGGACGTCAAGAGCGCCACCGCTCCACCGCCCCCTTCGAGCCGTGCCATGGCGTCCTTCATGAGTGCGGCCGTCAGGGCATACCCGCATGCGGCGGCGAGGCCGAGCAGTGCGCCCCGGGGGTTGCCTCGCGTGCTCAGGGCCGTGCCGATCAGTGCGGCCTCGAAGATTCCGGTCACGATCAGCGCCGTGATCCAGGTAGCTCCCCGCACGGACGTGCTGCCGCCCCCCGGGGCCGCGGAGGCCATGCCGAGGGCCAGCCCCAGCGTCACGGCCGCCACCGCGTACCAGATCTGCCGGGGGATACGGACCCGCAGAACGAACCCGGCCATCAGCAGTGTGGCCGGCAGCTCGATCACAAAGATCGGCTGGACCAGGGCGATCGGCCCGGTGGCCAGCGCCACGGCCTGGCAGACGGCCGCGACGATCACCAGGCCGATCCCGGCGAGCCACACCCTCCGGCGCAGCAGATGTCCGATCAGCGCCAGCCGCATCGCCTCGCTGTCGGGCACGGTGCGGGCTGCGCGGCGCTGGAGAACGGAGGCTGCGCCGTTGCTGATCGCGGTCAGGATGGCGAACAGGACACTGATCACCAACCCATGATGCGGGTGGCGGGCCCACGATCCGGGGTCCTGCGGGGGCGGCGGCATGGCGGGCGTGCGGATCTGAGCACATCACCCGATGAGGACCGAAGATGTCCGCAAGCCCGCGTAGCGTGCCGTCCATGGCCGCGACGAAGAACCCCACAGCACCCGCCGTGCTCTCCCCGCGCACGCTGGGCCGCGCCACGCTGGAGCGTCAGTTGTTGCTGCGCCGGACCGCGATGTCCGCGAAGGAGGCCGTCGGGCATCTGGTAGGCCTCCAGGCGCAGAACACCAAGCCGCCGTACCACCAGCTCTTCGCGCGCCTCGACGGGTTCGACCCGGCCGAGCTCGCCGGGCTGATGGAGTCCCGCGAGGTGGTCCGTATCGTCACCATGCGCTCCACCATCCACCTGCACACGGCCGCCGACGCGCTCACCCTGCGCCCGCTCGTCCAGGCGGCGCGCGACCGGGAGCTCAGGACGTTCAGCAAGGGGCTCGCCGGGGTGGACCTGAACCGGCTCGGGGCGGTCGGCAGGCAACTCGTCGAGGAGCGGCCCCGCACCCCCAAGGAGATCCGCGAGGCGCTGCTCACCGAGTGGCCCCACGCCGACCCGCAGGCACTGGGTGTGGCCGCCCGCTGTCTGCTGCCGCTGGTCCAGGTCACCCCGCGGGGGGTGTGGGGAAAGAGCGGCCGGGTCGCGCTGACCACCGCCGAACACTGGCTCGGCAGCCCGTCGGAGCCGGTCCCCGCACCGGACGCCACCGTGCTGCGCTATCTCGGGGCCTTCGGGCCCGCCTCCGTGCAGGACATGCAGACGTGGGCCGGACTGACCCGCCTGCGAGAGGTCTTCGAACGGCTGCGGCCGCAGCTCATCACCTTCCGGGACGAGAACGGCGTCGAACTCTTCGACCTGCCGGACGCTCCACGCCCCGACGAGGACACCCCCGCCCCGCCGCGTTTCCTGCCCGAGTTCGACAATGTGCTGCTCGGCCATGCGGACCGTACGCGCGTCATCCCGCCGCAGTACCGGGGGCGCAACGGGAACGGCAATCAGGCGTACGGCACGGTGCTGGTCGACGGATTCCTCGCGGCGATCTGGCGGCTCGGCGGCGGTACCGGTAACGCCGCCGGATACGGGGCGACGACCCTCACCGTGCAACCGCTCGGCAGGCTGAGCGGGGCCGATCGAGACGCCGTCACGGAAGAGGCCGTGCGGATGCTCCGCACCATGGCGACAGCGGGCACCGACGCGAACGGATATGACATCCGGTTCACGACGTTCGTCGACTTCGAACGGTGAGCTCCCGCCGTCGCGCTACGGCAGCAGCCCCGCCCGCCGCGCCGCCACCACCGCCTCCAGACGTGTGTGCGCACCCAGCTTGCGCATCGCCGAACGCAGATACCCCTTCACCGTCTCCGACCGCAGCCCCAGCCGCTGCGCCGCCACGGCGTTCGTCGTCCCCGCTGCCACACAGGCCAGCACGTCCACCTCGCGCGGCGCCAGGTGCACCCCGCAGGGCTGCGGCGCGCGGGCACCGGCCGCAGAGGCGAGCCGTCTGCACACCGAGAGCAACTCGTCGCGCAGCGCCGGGTTTACGACCTTCGGCACCAGGGCGCGCAGTTCACGATGGGCCTCGCGGACGTCCTCCCACGCCTCCGGCGCGGCCCTCGGGTCCGTGAGCTGTTCCCGGGTCACGGCCAGGAGCTGCTGCACCTCGTCCCGTACGACCAGGGCCTGTTCCACATCGCGGGCAGCGGCGACCGCCGCGTCGAACGTACGGTCCCCGAGCGAGACCGGCTCGCGCAGCGCCCCGTACAGCACACCGCGCACCTTGCGCCGTACGACGACGGGCACCGCGACCACCGAGCGCAGGCCCTCCGCCGCCACCGCCACGTCGTACTCGTGGCTGATGTGGCGCGAGGAGCGGTAGTCGGTCACCGCGCACGGCCGGGCCAGGGCGATCGACTTGCCGCCGAGCCCGCTGCCCGCCGAGATGACCAGACCGCGCAGGGCGGCGGTCTGCGCCCCGTTCAGCTCGGCGATCCGGGCGTGCCGGGCATCCGAGAGCAGCCCGCCGAAGGCCACGGGCAGCCCACTGGTCCGGCGCAGCCGCAGCAGCGCTGCCTGCATCTCGACCGCATCGACGGATTCCGGCACGTTGACGCCCCTCTGCCCGGCTCCGGAGGCTCGGCAGCCTCCGCCTGCTGCACCCCCGTTCGGGGGTGGTGAGACCTGGGTCACTGTTTACATGATGTTAAGACCGACCGGCAAATGGGGTGTGGGAGAAGGAGCGGGGCTGGGCGCGTGCAGCTGCAAGGCGGAGGATCGATGCATGGCGGAGCCATGGTGAGTGACGACAACGCCGCAGATATGCGTGCCCGGCCCCGTGACGCCGCCCCCCATTTGCCGGTCGGTCCAAGTGACCGGTCCGGTCCGCAATGAGGAGGGCACATGTCGGCAATCAGCGCAACGGAGACGTTCCGGGCCGCCCGGGACTTTCTGCTGCAGCACCGCGAGGACTATCACGCGGCCTACGAGGGCTTCCGCTGGCCCCGGACCGACCATTTCAACTGGGCGCTCGACTGGTTCGATGCCATCGCCGAGAACAACGACCGCACCGCCCTGCACATCGTGGAGGAGGACGGCGGCCGCACCGAGGTGTCCTTCGCCCGGATGTCCGCCCGCTCCAACCAGGCCGCGAACTGGCTTCGCGCCCAAGGGGTACGCGCCGGGGACCGCATCCTCGTGATGCTCGGCAACCAGGTCGAGCTGTGGGAGACGGCGCTGGCCGCGATGAAGCTGCGCGCCGTGGTCATCCCCGCCACCCCGCTCCTCGGCCCGGTCGATCTGCGCGACCGGGTGGAGCGCGGCCGGGTCCGGCACGTCCTGGTACGGGACACCGACACCGCCAAGTTCGACGAGGTGCCCGGCGACTACACCCGGATCTCGGTCGGCGCCGACGTGCCCGGCTGGCGGTCGTACACCGGCGCCGACGATCGGCCGGAGACCTTCGGGGCGGACCGGGAGACCGACGCCGACGAGCCGCTGATGCTCTACTTCACCTCCGGCACGACCGCCAGCCCCAAGCTGGTCGAGCACACCCATGTCTCCTACCCCGTGGGCCACTTGTCGACGATGTACTGGATCGGCCTCAAGCCCGGGGACGTCCACCTCAACATCTCCTCGCCCGGCTGGGCCAAGCACGCCTGGTCGAATCTCTTCGCGCCCTGGAGCGCCGAGGCGACCGTCTTCATCTTCAACTACACCCGCTTCGACGCGGGCCGGCTGATGGCCGAGATGGACCGCTCGGGCGTCACCAGCTTCTGCGCCCCGCCCACCGTCTGGCGGATGCTGATCCAGGCCGACCTCTCCCAGCTGAAGACCCCGCCGCGAGAGGTCGTCGCGGCCGGTGAGCCACTCAACCCGGAGGTCATCGAGACGGTGCGGCGCACCTGGGGCGTCACCATCCGGGACGGCTTCGGCCAGACAGAGACCGCCGTCCAGGTCGCCAACACCCCCGGCCAGTTGCTGAAGGCCGGGTCGATGGGCCGGCCCAGCCCCGGATTCAAGGTCGAGCTCCTCGACCCGGTCACCGGTGAGCCCGGCGCGGCCGAGGGCGAGATCTCCCTCGATCTGTCGGACCGTCCGGTGGGTCTGATGACCGGCTACCACGGCGACCCGGACCGGACCGCCGAGGCCATGGCGGGCGGTTACTACCGCACCGGTGACATCGGCTCCCGCGACGAGGACGGCTACATCACCTATGTAGGCCGCGCCGACGACGTCTTCAAGGCATCCGACTACAAGATCTCGCCGTTCGAGCTGGAGAGCGCCCTGCTGGAGCACGAGGCGGTCGCCGAGGCCGCCGTCGTCCCGGCCCCCGATCCGGTACGGCTCGCGGTGCCGAAGGCGTACATCGTGCTCGCGGAGGGCTGGGAGCCCGGTCCGGACACGGCGAAGGTGCTGTTCGAGCACTCCCGGGCGGTCCTTGCCCCGTACAAGCGGGTCCGGCGGCTGGAGTTCGCCGAGCTGCCCAAGACCGTCTCCGGCAAGATCCGTCGCATCGAGCTGCGCGAGCGCACGGCCCAGGGCACCGGCACCGAGTACGACGAGGGGGATCTGCGATGAGCGAGCTGTCCTACGCGCACGGCACCGGCACCACGGCGCTGCTCGGCGACACCATCGGAAGCAATCTCGACCGCGCCATCGAGGCGTTCGGTGAGCGCGAGGCGCTCGTCGACGTCGTATCGGGGCGACGCTGGACGTACGCCGAATTCGGCGTGGCGGTCGACGAGCTGGCGCGTGCGCTGATGGCGTCGGGGGTGGCCAAGGGGGACCGGGTCGGGATCTGGGCGATCAACTGCCCCGAGTGGGTGCTCGTGCAGTACGCCACAGCCCGCATCGGCGCCGTCATGGTCAACATCAACCCGGCCTACCGGGCGCACGAGCTGGAGTACGTGCTGAAGCAGGCCGGGATCTCGCTGCTGGTCTCCTCGCTCTCGCACCGCACCAGCGACTTCCGCGCCCTGGTCGACCAGGTCCGCGCGGGCTGCCCCGACCTGCGCGCCGTGCACTACATCGGTGACCCGTCCTGGGACAGGCTGCTGGCTTTGTGCGGATCTGTGGCCGCCGGGCAACTCGAGGCCCGGGAAGCCGAGTTGTCCTGCGACGATCCGATCAACATCCAGTACACCTCCGGCACCACCGGCTTCCCCAAGGGCGCCACCCTCTCCCACCACAACATCCTCAACAACGGCTACTTCGTGGGGGAGCTGGTCGCCTACACCGAACAGGACCGGGTCTGTCTGCCCGTCCCCTTCTCGCACTGCTTCGGCATGGTCATGGGCAACCTCGGCATCACCTCGCACGGTGCCTGCATCGTGATCCCGGCCCCCGCCTTCGAGGCGGCCGCCGTGCTCGCCGCCGTTCAACAGGAGCGCTGCACCTCGCTCTACGGCGTCCCCACCATGTTCATCGCGGAGCTGAACCTCCCCGACTTCGCCTCGTACGACCTCTCCTCGCTGCGTACCGGCATCATGGCCGGATCGCCCTGCCCGGTCGAGGTGATGAAGCGGGTCGTCGCCGAGATGCACATGGACGAGGTGTCCATCTGCTACGGCATGACGGAGACCTCTCCGGTCTCCACCCAGACCCGCCGCGACGACGACCTGGAGCGCCGCACCGGCACCGTCGGCCGCGTCATGCCGCACATCGAGGTCAAGGTCGTCGACCCGGTGACCGGCGTGACCCTGGAGCGCGGTGCGGCGGGCGAACTCCGCACCCGCGGCTACAGCGTGATGCTCGGCTACTGGGAACAGCCCGAGCGCACCGCGGAGGCGATCGACGCGGGCCGCTGGATGCACACCGGGGACCTCGCGGTGATGCGGGAGGACGGCTACGTACAGATCGTCGGCCGGATCAAGGACATGATCATCCGCGGTGGGGAGAACGTATATCCGCGGGAGATCGAGGAGTTCCTCTACGGCCACCCGAAGATCGCGGATGTGCAGGTGGTGGGCATACCGGACGACACCTACGGCGAAGAGGTCCTCGCCTGCGTCATCCCGAGAAACCCGGCGAGCCCGCCGACCCTGGAAGAGGTGACGGGCTACTGCCGTGGACAGCTGGCGCACTACAAGATCCCGCGGCGGCTGCAGATCCTGGAGACCTTCCCGATGACGGTCAGCGGGAAGGTCCGGAAGATCGAACTGCGGGAGGGCTACGGGCAGTAGGACCGGATCGCCCCGGGCGTTGTCAGGCGGCCTCGATGATGTCGCCGGCAACGCCCCGGGTCGCGGCCGCCCATTCGATCAGCAGCACTTCGTAGGCGGCGGACTCCACGGAGGACCAGTCCTGTCCGGCGCGCGCGTCGACCAGGGCCCGTATCGCCTCGTTCGCCTCGGCGGCGGACGGGGACGTCGGTCGGGTCGTGCGCAACGGGTCGACAAGTGGTGTGTGCCGTGGAGTTAAAGCCATGTTCCCTACCTTAAGGCCCAACACTGACAACCGGCCGAACATTTGTGGCCCTCGGCCCGAACGTGACCGATTGCACTCACTGTTGTCGGTTGGTTCCGCTGAGGCGCGGGTCGTGCCCGGCGCGCGGGATCTCGCGCCGCATGCAGACCCTCGGCCAGCGGTCCAGGCCGTGTTCCGCCTCCTCCGCCCTGATCTTCCTCAGCCCGTCGGTGAGTTCGGCCTCGCTCAGCGTGCGGAAGCCGAGGCGGGCGTAGTACGGCGCGTTCCACGGGACGTGGGAGAAGGTCGTCAGCGTCAGTGCGCCGAGCTGCCGCTCGTGCGCCCACCCGGTGAGGTGGTCGATGAGCGTGCTGCCCAGACCGCGTCGTGCGGCGGACGGATGGACGGAGACCTGTTCGATGTGGGCCGCGCCGTCGACCGGGTCGGCGATCAAGTAGCCGACCGGGCGGTCGGCGGGGTCGGCGGCCACCCAGGCGCGGCCGGCCCGGCGGTAGTCGTCCAGCAGTCCGAGCGGCGGGGGATCGTCGTCCGCGATGGCGGACATACCGAGCGCGCGGAACGGTTCGCCGGCGGCGCGCTCGATGTCCTGAAGCAGCGGAAGGTCGGAGCGGCGGGCGGTACGGATACGCATACGGCCAGTATGGCGCCCGGGCTCAGGCGCCGGTGCTGATCAGCTCGTCCGCGGGGCCGTTGACCGGCTGCGGTGTTCCCGTGCGGTCCATGACGAACAGCGGGATGCCGAGGCCGTCCGCGCGCGCTTCGGCGTCCTGCGCGTACCCCGCGAGCGAGAAGAACACGCTCGTGACCGATGCGCTCAGCGCGTTCAGCCAGAGGCACTCGACGTCGCGCAGGACGGTCGGCCGGGAGACCGCGTCGACCTGTGCGATCAGCCCGGTGGCCCGCAGATCGATCCGCGCGGGGGAGCGCTCCGCCGACTGTACGACATCCTGGTAGCCCAGCCACTTCAGATACAGGGCGGCGCTCGCGACCGCATCGTGTGCGGTACGGATCGGCAGGGGCTGGAACGCCGGCCGGGGCGGCGGCGCCGTACGCGGCAGCGGAATGTGGGACGGCCGGTCGGGCCGGGTCCCGTCGGCGGGACCGGGGGTGCCATCGGTTTCCGTCACCGGCCGGACCGGTATCCGCAGCACCGTCCCGCACGGGCAGCACAGCTCCGGCTGCGGCCACTGGTCGTGGCGCCCGCAGATGCGACAGTGCACCGTCACCCAGTCGTCGTTCCAGGTGCGGTGCGTGATCGGTGCGACCGGGGCGCCGCGCAGCACGGGCGGGGCGGTCGGCGCACCGCACGGGCAGGGATAGACCGGCGGGCTGTACGTGTGGTCGCGGCGGCAGGCCGGGCAGCGTACCGGCACCGACTCCACCATGAACTCCCTCTTGCGCGCCCTTGCGACGGGTCACCTCGGCGCACCGAAGCGCGCCGGCGCCGACCGATGCGGGCCGACTCCGCTCCGTATCCCATCGTCCACCAAGAGCGAGGTCCTGGGGAGTGACTTGGCGCATTTCGTGGACCGGTGCGCGCATCGGTCGCCCCACGCCCGCTCTCTTGACGGTCGCCCGGCCGCGCTTTAGATTGACTTCCGTATAACAGAATCAAATTTCCGCAATGCGGAATTAATGCGGAATTGGTGCTCTCAGGTGGCGCGACAGAGCCCGACTCCACCAGGTCCGAGCAGGAGCACTCAATGCCTCGAATGACCGCTGCCCGAGCGGCAGTTGAGATCCTCAAGCGCGAAGGCGTCAGCAACGCGTTCGGTGTGCCGGGCGCGGCGATCAACCCCTTCTACGCGGCCCTCAAGGCCTCCGGCGGGGTTCATCACACGCTCGCCCGCCATGTCGAGGGCGCCTCCCACATGGCGGAGGGCTACACCCGGGCGCGCCCGGGCAACATCGGCGTCTGCATCGGTACGTCGGGGCCGGCCGGCACCGACATGATCACCGGCCTCTACTCCGCCATCGCCGACTCCATCCCGATCCTCTGCATCACCGGGCAGGCCCCGACGGCCGTGCTCCACAAGGAGGACTTCCAGGCGGTCGACATCGCCTCGATCGCGGCGCCCGTCACCAAGGCCGCGACGACCGTCCTCGAGGCCGCCCAGGTCCCGGGTGTCTTCCAGCAGGCCTTCCACCTGATGCGCACCGGCCGCCCCGGTCCGGTCCTCATCGATCTGCCCATCGATGTCCAGCTCACCGAGATCGAGTTCGACCCGGACCTGTACGAGCCGCTGCCGGTGCACAAGCCCGCCGCGACCCGCAAGCAGATCGAGCGAGCCCTGGAGATGCTGAACGCCTCCGAGCGCCCGCTGCTCGTCGCGGGCGGCGGCGTCATCAACGCCGACGCGTCCGAACTCCTGGTGGAATTCGCCGAGTTGACAGGCGTCCCGGTCGTCCCGACCCTGATGGGCTGGGGCATCATCGCCGACGACCACGCGCTGAACGCGGGCATGGTCGGTCTGCAGACCTCGCACCGCTACGGCAACGCGAACTTCCTGGAGTCCGACTTCGTCCTCGGCATCGGCAACCGCTGGGCCAATCGCCACACCGGCAAGCTGGACGTCTACACCCGGGGCCGCACCTTCGTCCACGTGGACATCGAGCCCACCCAGCTCGGCAAGATCTTCGCCCCCGACCTCGGCATCGCCTCCGACGCCAAGGCCGCGCTGGAACTGTTCGTCGAGGTGGCGCGCGAGCTGAAGGCGGCCGGAAAGCTCAAGGACCGCTCGGAGTGGGCCGCGTCCACCCAGGAACGCCGGGCCGAGCTGCAGCGCCGTACACACTTCGACAACGTGCCGCTGAAGCCGCAGCGGGTGTACGAGGAGATGAACCGGGCCTTCGGCCCCGAGACCCGGTACGTCACCACGATCGGCCTCTCCCAGATCGCCGGTGCGCAGATGCTGCACGTCTACCGGCCACGCCACTGGATCAACTGCGGCCAGGCGGGCCCGCTCGGCTGGACCATCCCGGCCGCGCTGGGCGTCGCCACGGCCGACCCGGACGGCTCCGTCGTCGCGCTCTCCGGCGACTACGACTTCCAGTTCATGCTGGAGGAGCTGGCGGTCGGTGCGCAGCACCGCATCCCATACGTTCATGTCCTGGTGAACAACTCCTACCTGGGACTGATCCGCCAGGCGCAGCGCAACTTCGACATCGACTTCCAGGTCAACCTGGAGTTCGAGAACCTCAACTCGCCGGAGATCGGCGTCTACGGCGTCGATCACGTCAAGGTCGTCGAGGGCCTGGGCTGCAAGGCGATCCGCGTCACCGAGCCGGAACAGCTGCTGCCGGCCTTCGAGGAGGCGAAGAAGTTGGCTGCGGAGTTCCGGGTCCCGGTGGTGGTCGAGGCGCTCCTGGAGCGCGTGACGAACATTGCGATGAGCGGTACGGATATCGCGTCCGTCAACGAGTTCGAGGACATCGCGACGGACCCGTCCCACGCACCGACCGCGATCCGCCCGCTCACAACGTCCTGACGGTCTGCCGGCCCGCCCGTGGCCCCCGCCCCCGAGAGTTCGGGGGCGGGGGCCACGGGCGTTCTCCGGCCTGTCCGGCGTTCGAGGACGGAACCCTTGCGGCGGGTCCGGCATCCTGGGCGCGACCTGGAATGCCGAGAAGGGCGCGGAGCACGGACCGGGCACCCCGTACGCCGCTGCCTCATGTCGCGTTCAGTGCCACGGTCGGGTGGAGGCGGGAGGCGCGGATCGCCGGGTAGAGGCCCGCGATCACT
>NZ_JBVJWD010000030.1:0-104563 GCF_055602785.1 Streptomyces sp. NPDC037301 | reverse complement strand
AGAGCTTCCACCTCCTCAAGAGGAGAACACACCGTTGTATTAGGAGCTGCCGGTGGTCGTCTCCTTTGTGCCTCATCCCTCCCCCCACCCCCCCGCCCCCCCCCCGACACTCAGGCGTCGATGCGTGAGCGGTCCAAGGTGGCGGCCGAGCTGGTGATGAACTCCTTGCGCGGCGCCACCTCATTGCCCATCAGCAGATCGAAAACCTGCTCGGACGATTCCAGGTCGCCGATGTTGATCCGCCGCAGTGTGCGGTACCGGGGGTCCATCGTGGTCTCCGCCAGCTGGTCGGCGTCCATCTCGCCCAGACCCTTGTAGCGCTGGATCGAGTCCTTGTACCGGATGTTCTTCCGCTGCAGTTCCAGCAGCCGCTGACGCAGCTCGCCGTCGGAGTACGTGTAGATGTACTTGTCCTGGCCCTTCTTGGGCTGGACAAGCTCGATCCGGTGCAGCGGGGGCACGGCGGCGAAGACCCGACCTGCCTCGACCATGGGCCGCATGTAGCGCTGGAACAGCGTCAGCAGCAAGATACGGATGTGCGCGCCGTCGACATCGGCGTCCACCAGCAGGACGATTTTCCCGTAGCGAGCGGCGTCGATATCGAAGGTTCGCCCCGACCCGGCTCCTATGACCTGGATGATCGCACCGCACTCGGCGTTCTTCAGCATGTCCGAGACTGACGCCTTCTGGACATTGAGGATCTTGCCCCGGATCGGCAGCAGTGCCTGGAACTCGCTGTTCCGGGCGAGCTTGGCCGTACCGAGCGCGGAGTCGCCCTCGACGATGAAGAGCTCGCTGCGGTCCACGTCGTCGCTGCGGCAGTCGGCGAGCTTCGCCGGCAGCGAGGAAGACTCCAGCGCTGTCTTGCGGCGCTGTGCGTCCTTGTGCTGACGGGCCGCGATGCGGGTGCGCGCGGCCGCCACGGCCTTGTCCAGGACCGCCCTCGCCTGGGCCTTGGCATCGCGCTTCGTCGAGGTCAGGAACGCCTTGAGTTCCTTGGCCACGACGTTGGCGACGATCCGGTTGGCCGCCGAGGTGCCGAGCACCTCCTTGGTCTGGCCCTCGAACTGCGGCTCCGCCAGTCTCACGGTGACGACCGCGGTGAGACCCTCCAGTGCGTCGTCCTTGACGATGTCGTCCTCGGCGACGCGGAGCAGCTTGGCGGAGCGCAGCGCCTCGTTGACCGTCTTGGTCACGGAGCGTTCAAATCCGGTCACATGGGTGCCGCCCTTGGGGGTGGCGATGATGTTGACGAAGGACTTGAGGTTGGTGTCGTATCCGGTGCCCCAGCGCAGGGCGATGTCGACGGCGAGTTCGCGGGTGACCTCGGTCGCCGTCATGTGTCCGCGCTCGTCCAGGACCGGCACGGTCTCCTTGAAAGTGCCCTGACCGGTCAGGCGCAGGACGTCGCAGACCGCCTTGTCCTGGGCGAGGTACTCGCAGAATTCACTGATACCGCCGTCGAAGCGGAAGGTCTCCTCGGTCTTGCCCTCACCGTCGAGAGCGCGCTCGTCACGGACGACGATCGTGAGGCCGGGGACGAGGAAGGCCGTCTGCCGTGCCCGCTGGTGGAGCGTCTCCAGGTTGAGTTTGGCGTCCTTGAGGAAGATCTGCCGGTCCGCCCAATAACGCACCCTGGTGCCGGTGCGCGCCTTCGGCACCCGCTTGCCCTTGAGCAGGCCGTTGGCCGGGTCGAACGGGCTGTCAGGTCCCTGCTCGGTGAAGATCCCCGGGACTCCGCGCCGGAAGCTGATCGAGTGGGTCGCGCTGTTGCGGTCGACCTCGACGTCCAGCCGGGCGGAGAGCGCGTTGACCACGGAGGCGCCGACGCCGTGCAGACCGCCCGACGCGGCGTACGAGCCGCCGCCGAACTTTCCACCGGCGTGCAGCTTGGTCATCACAACTTCGACGCCGGACAGGCCCGTCTTGGGCTCGACGTCGACGGGGATACCGCGCCCGTTGTCCCGAACCTCCACGGAATTGTCGTCGTGGAGGATGACCTCGATGTGATCGCAGTAGCCGCCAAGAGCCTCGTCGACCGAGTTGTCGATGATCTCCCAGAGGCAGTGCATGAGACCGCGGCTGTCGGTGGACCCGATGTACATACCGGGACGCTTGCGAACCGCTTCGAGCCCCTCGAGTACGAGCAGGTGCCGCGCGGTGTAGTTGGAACCGTCTCGGTCTGCTCCGGTCAGCAGCGCAGTGGACGGCACGGACGTATCGGCGGTCACGCGGTTCGCTCCTCGCTGAATTTCATTTGGGGCCCAGTCGGTGACGGGCTCGGCTTCGGTCGCCGCTGAGAGGGTACCGAGGCCTGGTAGAGCGGTTGTAACGCCACCCTCCGAGAACCCTCACACTAGTCCAGCCTCGCATACACGTTCGATCCCTCGTAGGAGTGACGTGAACATCACGTTCCCTTCCAGGCATGAACCATTTAGGCTCCGGGCACGTCCTCATGAACAAACCGGCAAGCCAGCCGGGAGGATCCACCAAGACAAGCAACGCGAAACCGTAGCGCTACGCAATACGGCACATTCGCCGCCAACCGGCAACAGACAGCCATCTTGAGAAGAAGTTTCGAAGAAAAGCCACGAGCGGGAACGTTTTCGGCCTGGTTGGATGTTGACCCTGGTACGACAGCTCGTCGAGCTAGAGAAGAGGCGACGTGACTACTGTTCTGACCCCCGCGAGCCCGCTGACCGCAGCAGACCGCTGTGACCGTTGCGGCGCCCAGGCATATCTGCGCGTCGTCCTGATCAGCGGCGGTGAACTGCTCTTCTGCGCCCACCACGGTCGCAAGTTCGAGCCGGAACTCAAGAAGATCGCCGCGGAAATACAGGATGAGACGGACCGGCTGACGGCCGTGCAGGCCCAAGCCGTCGAAGAGGAACAACACTGACACCTCGCATCCACGACGAGCCAGGGTCGGGTCCCAGACCTGACGGCGGGCGGCTTCCCGAATGGGGAAGCCGCCCGTTCTCGTACCCGCAGTGATGTCGTTCAGCCACCGCCCGGCATCCAGCCGATCGCAGCGGAGATCCGCGTGTACACGCCAGGGCTCCCGACCCGGGCGCAGCCGTTCCCCCAGGACACCAGCCCGATGAGCCGCCCACGGGCCACCAGCGGCCCGCCGCTGTCGCCCTGGCATGCGTCGTGCCCACCCAGCAGTTCGCCCGCGCAGAGCATCGCTGAGGCGTCGTACGTACCGTCTCCGCCGCCCGGGTAGGCCTGCCGGCACAGGGTGTCCGGCAGGACGCTCACTTCGGCGGAGCGGAGTGACGACGCATAGTCGCTGTTGCCGGTCGTGTCACCCCACCCGTAGACGACGGCGCCGGTACCCGGCTCGTATGCCGCGTCACCGGATTCAGCCATCGGGATCACGCTCTTGGCGGGCAGCTCGTCGGCCAGGGTGAGCACCGCCAGGTCCCCCGCGTTCGTGGTGGGGTCGAACCCCGGATTGCTCCACACCGCCTGTACCGGTGTCTCCTGCCCTCCAGTCCCGCGCAGGGCGTCGCGGCCGGAGATGACCCGCATATCGCGCACCTCGCCGACATCGACGCCGAGCGCCTCCCGGCTCAGGCAGTGCGCAGCGGTCAGTACCTTCTTCGGCGCCACCACGACACCGCCGCAGAACTGCCCGGCGCGCGTCTCTCCGAACCGGTCGCGGCTGGACAGTGCCACAACCCAGGGGCTGTCCTTGACGTGCGCGGGCTGGCCACCGATGACGATGCTGTCCGAAACAGCCGCAGCGGGGGATCCGAGCGCTGTCGCAGCCGTAGCGGCAACAAGGGCGAACACCCCGGCCATGGCGCGAAAAACCGTACGGGACATGCGCACTCCTGACTCTGTGGTGAACCATTCCCACCCAGAGTCATCCGACCCGTCGCCGACCGCACCCGCAGATAGGCCGAAGGCCCGGCTCCCACGGGATCCGGGCCCTCGGTCTGTGTGCTTCTGCGACCTAGTCGAGGTAGTCGCGCAGCACCTGCGAACGCGACGGATGGCGCAGCTTCGACATGGTCTTCGACTCGATCTGACGGATGCGCTCGCGCGTCACGCCGTAGACCTTGCCGATCTCGTCCAACGTCTTCGGCTGTCCGTCGGTGAGACCGAAGCGCATCGAGACCACGCCCGCCTCACGCTCGGAGAGCGTGTCGAGCACCGAGTGCAGCTGCTCCTGGAGGAGCGTGAAGCTGACCGCGTCGGCCGGGACGACCGCCTCGGAGTCCTCAATCAGGTCACCGAATTCACTGTCCCCGTCCTCACCCAGCGGGGTGTGGAGGGAGATCGGCTCACGACCGTACTTCTGGACCTCGATGACCTTCTCGGGGGTCATGTCGAGTTCCTTGGCCAGCTCCTCCGGAGTGGGCTCGCGGCCCAGGTCCTGGAGCATCTGACGCTGCACACGGGCGAGCTTGTTGATGACCTCGACCATGTGCACCGGGATGCGGATGGTGCGGGCCTGGTCGGCCATGGCGCGGGTGATCGCCTGACGGATCCACCAGGTGGCGTACGTCGAGAACTTGTAGCCCTTGGTGTAGTCGAACTTCTCGACCGCGCGGATCAGACCGAGGTTGCCCTCCTGGATGAGGTCCAGGAAGAGCATGCCGCGGCCGGTATAGCGCTTGGCCAGCGAAACCACGAGACGGAGGTTGGCCTCCAGCAGGTGGTTCTTGGCGCGGCGGCCATCCTCGGCGATGATCTCCAGTTCGCGCTTGAGCTTCGGCGCGAGTTTGTCGGAGTTCGCCAGCTTGTCCTCGGCGAACAGACCGGCCTCGATGCGCTTGGCGAGCTCGACCTCCTGCTCGGCGTTGAGGAGGGGAACCTTGCCGATCTGCTTCAGGTAGTCCTTGACCGGGTCAGCGGTGGCGCCGGCGACGGCGACCTGCTGCGCAGGTGCGTCGTCCTCGTCGTCGTCGGAGAGGACGAAGCCCTTGTTCTCGCCCTCGCCCTCCTCTTCCTCGCCCTTGCCGGCCTTTACTTCTTCGGCCGCCTCGTCGCCGTCGAGGAGCTCGTCATCCTGCTTTCCGGACTTCTTCGTTGCTGTCTTCTTGGCCGCCGTCTTCTTCACGGCGGTCTTCTTGGCAGCCGTCTTCTTGGCTGCCGCCTTCTTCGCAGGGCCGGCCGCGGCAGCGTCGTCAGCCACCACGTCCACGGTCTCTGCCGACGGGGCGGCAGTGGCCGCGACGGTCCTGGTCACGGTCGTCTTGGCCGCGACAGTCTTGGTGGCGGTGCGCTTGACCGGGCTCTTTGCTGCGACGCTCTTGCGGGCACGCTTTGACGGCTCCGCGGCACTGACCATCAGCGTCACACCCTCTTCCTCGAGGATCTGGTTGAGGCTGCGCAGAACATTCTTCCACTGGGTTGGCGGAATCTGGTCAGCCTCGAAGGCCCGACGCACGTCATCGCCGGCGATCTGCCCATCAGCCTTTCCCCGCTCGATGAGCGCCATCACAGACTCGGACTCGGCGATCTCCGGCGGGAGCGTACGGGATGTGCTGGCCGACACGAACAACCTCTCGGAACGATGGAAACGGCTTCCGGCCCGGCCCTGGAGAGGGCTGGAGCCGACGACCGTCGGGCTGGGAATGTACCGACGGCGCGGGTTTGGCCTCAGAACTGCACAGCGCACTGAATGGCTGCTGTATTCCTTCCGCGGCGGTCACCTCTTAAGTCATCGCACTGTTTCGAGGAGTGTTACGCCCAATCCGCGTGGCCCGAGTCACACCTCATTTGCGACGAACGTGACCAGAGGTACCATCCCCCCACAATTGCGCCGCCGGACCGCTGGGGCCCGGCGACACGTGGTTCGTACACCCTGGCCGTGTTGCGCTCAGTGCTCGCGGGGCGCGGGCACCACCCGCTCCACCTCGGGGTGGACGACGAGCAGTTGACGCATGGCAGCTTCGGCGCCCGCCGAGTCGCCGGATGCGAGGGCATCGACGATCCGGGCATGGTGGCCGAGGGATGTCTCGCCGGGGCGGTCACAGCCCGTGACTGGACCGCCCGAGACCTGCAGGGCCGCCGAGACGATGCCGGAGAGGTGCTCAAGCATGCGATTGCCCGCCGCCTGGATGAGCAGGGAGTGGAACTCCGCGTCGGCCCGGGAGCAGGTGATCCCGTCGCCCTGCCCGAGCGCGTGCCCCATGATCTCGACCATGTCACCGAGGCGCTGCTGAATGTCCTCACGGCCGTGACCTGCGGCGAGACGGGCAGCGAGCGGCTCGATCGTCCACCGGAGCTCCCCCAGCTCACGACGCTGATCCTCGCGCTGAGGGCCGAAGGCACGCCATTCGATGATGTCAGGGTCCAGCAGATTCCAGTCACTGACGGGGCGGACCCGGGTACCCACATTGGGCCGGGCGCTGACCAGGCCTTTGGCCTCAAGAACGCGCAGCGATTCACGTACGACGGTGCGGGAGACCTCGAAACGCTGACCGATCTCTTCCGGCACAAGGGGGCGGTCGGCGCCCAGATCACCGGAGACGATCATCTGGCCCAGCTGCTGAACGAGTTGGCCGTGGAGGCCACGGCCACGGCTGGCTGAGCCTCGCCGGCTCGCCCGGCCGAGCTCGGCATCGGGGCCGTCCCAGGAGCGAAGAGCGGCACGCTCGCCGGTCGGCGCCTCCGCATACGGGTAGCGGTCGAGTTCACCCGGGCCGGCGAGGCCGGAGTCGGCGGAGCGGGCGGCGGTCATCATGGTGTGCGCAAGGGTACTCACGCATCCTTTGTCGGCGCGGCCCAGCCGACCCTTGAGGTCTTTGGTGAAAAGCACACGAAAGGGTGATCGGCACCCACCCCCCAATTGACGCCTTATTGGTTGAAATCGGGCACCTTCAAGGAAGTTGTGAGGCTCGGAGAGATCCGCCACCGCCCTGCGATCACCAACGGACCCTGCCGCGAAGGCTGGTGAACAGATACGCACAGATCAGGACCGACAACGACAACGACAACGCAGCCCCCACCGGGTGTGCCACCACGCGCACGACAACTGCCACCCATCGATCCGTCTCCTGCGGCCAGCGCGGCCACACCAGCTCGCGGAGTCTGGCTGGAAGCCCGACGACCGGACGAGAGGCCGACCCCGTCAGCAAGCCCTGGACAATCGGCACGACGAGCACAGGGACGGCAAGTACCGCAGCGATACCGGCCGTCGTCACCCTGAAGACTCCGGCGGCCAGGAGGCCCGCCCAGGCGCAACCCACGGTCAGCCCCGCCCAACTCGCACTCAGATATACCGAATTCGAAGGGCCCTTGATCTCGTTGCCGTACACAAGGTGAAGGGCTTCGGCGGAGGCCAGCACGACAGTCAGAGCGAGCACCAGGGCGACGCCCGCTGACACCACGAGCTTGGCAAGAAGCAACCCCAGGCGGCGGGGAACGGCGCCTCGGCCCGCCGCCAACGCGGGGTAGCGGAACTCGTCGCCGAACGAGAGGGCACCGAGCAGTCCGGCCCCGACTGCTGCGGGCGGCAATGGCAGCAGCGACGGCCAGGCCGCCAACACCTTCGGCAGCTGAGCATGGCCGGAGCGGGCGAGTAGGACGGAAAGCCCGACCGAGGCGACCAGAACAGCACCCACGATCAAGGTTGTTGTCCTGACCCCGAAGAGGCGGCGCAGTTCGTATCGCAGCGGGTGGAGCGGGCCACGGGGCGGGCGGCGTCGGATCGGCGGCGGCAGTTCCGGGCCGGCTGCCCTCGCGGCCGGTCGTGGTTCGACTTGCCCTTCGCCTTCGCCGACAGCGGGGTCTGCGGCATCTGCAGGTTCTGTGGGACCGGTGTCGCCGACCTCGTCGGCGAGCCGGTGCACCGGAAGCCCGTGCCGGAATGCCGCGTCGCCGATCTCCGCACAGGTGGAGCCGTACACGGAGAGGAGGCTGCTCGCTTCGGTGACCACCTCGACCGAGCGCCTGGCCGCTCGGGCCTCGCGGCTGACGACGGCGGCAAGGCGGGCTGCGTGTGGGCTACGGACCGCGACCCGGGGCCGGAGTCGGGTCCGGGAGAAGTCCCTGATGCTCTGGTCGGCGACGAGACGTCCGCCGTCGATGGTGACCACATGGTCGGCTGCTCGCGCGGCCTCCTTGGGATCGGTCGTGGTGTACAGAACGGTCCCGCCCTGGGCGGCATGGGCCTGCAGCAGCCCGTGCAACCAGCACTCCTCACTCGGAGAGAGACCTTCGACGGGGTCGTCGAGGATGAGCGTGTGCGGGTCGCCGAGCAGCGCCGAAGCGAGGGCGAGCAGGCGGTCCATGCCGAGCGAGAGAGTACCGATGCGCTGGTCCCGGAGTCCGGCAAGACCGACGGTCTCGAGCAGTTCGTCGGCCCGGGACGCCGGTACGCCTGCGGCGGCGCAGAGCATGCGGAGTTGGCCGCGGGCGGTACGGGCGGGGTGACCCGGCACGTCCCCGAGGAGTACGCCCACCTCACGCGCGGGGTGCGGGATGCGGTGCAGCGGCCTGCCCCGGAAGTAGGTGACCCCCCGCCCCGAGTCGAGTTCGAGCATCAGGCGGAGGGCTGTGGTCTTGCCCGAGCCGGGGGCGCCCAGAAGTGCGGTGACGCGGCCGGGCTGAGCTTCGAAGGTGAGATCGTCCACGGCGGCCGGAAGGCCACGGCGGCGGGCGCTGGTGAGTCCGATGGCCTGGAGCATCGCTTCTCTCGCGGAAGGTGAGACCGCTCGGCGGCGGGGAGCGTACCGCAGCAAGATAACGCGACATATCCGACTTTTCGCGCAGCATCGACCTTGCGGGCGTTCCGCAAGGTCAGACTTCTGGCCTCAGCATCGGCGGGTTGAGCACCGTGGCCGCACCGGCCCGGAAGAGCTGGGCAGGGCGGCCGCCCTGCCGAGTGGTCGTCCCGCCTGCAGGCACCAGGAAGCCGGGCGTGCCTGTCACCTTGCGGTGAAAGTTCCGCGGGTCGAGAACCACGCCCCACACCGCCTCGTACACCCTCCGAAGCTCACCGACCGTGAAAGCCGGCGGGCAGAAAGCGGTGGCCAGGGAGGAGTACTCGATCTTGGAACGCGCCCGTTCGACGCCGTCGGCAAGGATCTGCGCGTGATCGAAAGCCAGTGGGGCCTGGTTTTCGCCCTCATGGCCGAAGCCACCCTCCGGTCCGAGCAGATCCTCGACAGGCGCCCAACGCGCACTGTTCGCATCGCCACCCGCCCGGGGGGCCGGAAGATCAGGGGCCAGAGCGAGGTGAGCAACGCTGACAACCCTCATCCGGGGGTCACGCCCGGGGTCGCCGTAGGTGGCGAGCTGTTCGAGATGGGCGCCGTTGCCGACCGCCGGGGCTGCGGGATCCTGGGCGCACAGGCCGGTCTCCTCGACGAGCTCACGCGCTGCTGCGGCTCCGAGATCCTCATCGGCTTTGACGAACCCGCCGGGCAGTGCCCATCGGCCCTGGAACGGCGGCTCACCGCGGCGTACCACCAGCGCGCAGAGCGCATGACGGCGCACCGTGAGCACGACCAGGTCGACGGTGACAGCGAAGGGCGGGAAGGTCGACGGGTCGTAGGGCGGCATGCGGTGATCATAGTCGTCTGCCTGACGATAAACACTCCCTTCGCCGTGCTCTTCGTCCGTCATGACGCCAGATTCCTCGCTGTGGCACCGGCCCGCTCACCGGCCGGGAATCTCCAGGGCGCCGGCCATGGACGCCCTGGAGATCACCGAATCCGCGCACCATGGCGCCTCCTGCCGGCCGCCCCCGCAGCTTGGGGGTCCAACCGGGGCCGGCCTTTGAGTCGGCACCGACTTCACCACAGTGGGCCGTGTACACCCTCAAGCCGGTGTCGTACGGAGCACCGGCCGCCCCCGCAGCCTCGGGCGACGGCCGTCGACGACGACCGCCCGGGCGCTGCCGGCCCCCGTCAGGGGTCGGAGCGACAAGGCACGAGGGTCATCGACCGCTCCTGGACCCGCGACGGCTGGGGGAGACTTGCCCTGGCCGGCGTCGGGTGGTCGCCGTTTCGGGGCGGGCGGAGCCGGATGGGGTCTTCCTGCGCCGTGGGGCGGTCGGGCGTGCCGTGCGGGACCGCGTGCTCCGGTCCGTACGGTGGCCGCGACGGCCCGTCCGAGCACTGCGCTCCCCCCGTAGACAGCGACGCAGCGTCTCCGGATCAAGGCCTTGGTTGCACGCCTCATGGAGAAGTTGAGCAAAGGTGTACCCGGGATCCACCCGCAGGGCGAGACCCAGCGCGACCCGTGCGCCCGGTTCATCGCCCGTCGACCAGGAGACCCACCCGGCCAGGGTCAGCGGCGCCGCGGCGTGCTCCTCGTACGGTGCAACGCAGCGACGGGACAGCGCCCGCCAGAGTCGCAACGCGGAATCGGCTTCAGGCCCTTCCATCCATTCGGCGGCCTTGTCACGGGTTTCCCGGTCCTGCAGACCGAAGATCACCGAAGCGGCCTCCTCATGGCTGATCAGCCGGTCGTCATTGATGTCCGACGCGGAGGGCACCGTAACCGGCGCCTCCCTGAGGCGTTTCATGAGCCTTCGGGCAAGCCCCAAGGTCTCTCGGGCCACGTCCTTGCGTCCCACCTCGTCGAGGATCTTCGGCACCAGTTCGACCCCGGCCGAGTCGAGTGCCCGTTGCTGTTCTGCAGCCACCGTCGTGCTCAGGGGTGCAAGCCTGGCCTCCATCTCCCGAAGCGTTCCGCGCACCTGAATGCCCGCGTATGCGGCGGCAGCCGCCATCACCGAGGTGCCGGGCAGAGCCAGCTGGTTTCCTTCGACCGGACAGCAACGCTCGTCCGGGCAGCAGTACGACCAGTACCGGCCGGCAGAGATACAGAGCGCTTCGAGTACGGGTACGTCGAACGCACCGCAGGCCGTACGCAGACGCTGGGCAAGGGGCTTCAGCCGCTCCATGATCTGACTGCCGCTCTCACCTTCGGCAGGATCCTGGCAGAGGAAGATGACGATCGCGTCAGGGCGCTCCCCGCGCCGCTCGCTCCCCTTGATCAGGCACTCGGCAAGCTGCTCGGCGACGGGTGGCCATTCTTGAGGTGACTGCGGGATGCCGAGCCTGAGCCGCCCGCCGAAACGGCCCCGGCCGCCGTGCAGGGCGACCATGACCACGCTGTCGTTCGGGTGGAACCCCATGAGATACGGGAGGGCATCGGCGAGTTCGGCAGGCCCCCGCAGAGTGATCTGCTGCTCATCGGCCGGACCGGTGGATTCGTGGTGCTGGTTCATGGCATGACCGTCCCGCGGGCGGCCAAATTCCGCGACCCCTGTGGATAACTTTATCCACAGGGCCGCGGGGCCGTTCGCGGTTTGTCGTAGCCATCGGGTTGCATGGGGGCATGACCAACGCAGACCGCGCAGAGCTCAGGGCTTCAGCCGATTCCGTACTTGCCCGACTCGTCGGGGACACCTCAGGCGCTGCACGACTGCGGGAGGACCAGTGGCGGGCCATCGAGGCTCTCGTCGCCGACAAGCGCAGAGCCCTGGTCGTCCAGCGAACCGGCTGGGGCAAGTCCGCCGTGTACTTCGTCGCGACGTCGCTGCTCCGCGCGCAGGGTGGTGGACCGACCGTGATCGTGTCGCCGCTGCTGGCGTTGATGCGTAACCAGGTCGCGGCAGCGGCTCGGGCCGGAATCAGCGCCCGCACGATCAATTCGTCCAACACCGAGGAGTGGGACACCGTTCAGGCCGAGGTGGCGGCCGGGGAGGTGGACGTGCTGCTGGTCAGCCCCGAGCGGCTCAACAATCCCGATTTCCGGGATCAGGTCCTGCCCCGGCTTGCCGCCGCGACCGGGCTGCTCGTGGTCGACGAGGCGCACTGCATTTCCGACTGGGGCCATGACTTCCGGCCCGACTACCGACGTCTGCGGACCATGTTGGCCGACCTGCCTGCCGGTGTACCCGTGCTGGCGACCACCGCCACCGCGAACGCACGGGTGACCGCGGATGTCGCTGAGCAACTGGGGACCGGCGCGGGTACGGATGCGCTCGTACTGCGTGGCCCGCTGGATCGGGAGAGCCTCAGCCTCAGCGTCCTTCAACTGCCCAATGCCGCGCATCGGCTGGCCTGGCTGGGCGATCATCTCAAGGAACTCCCCGGCTCGGGGATCATCTACACGCTGACGGTCGCGGCCGCCGAGGAGATCACCACATATCTGCGCCAGTGCGGGCACACGGTGGCGTCATACACCGGCCGCACCGAGAATGCCGACCGTCAGCAGGCCGAGGACGACCTCCTTGCCAACCGTGTCAAGGCCCTGGTGGCAACGTCCGCGCTGGGCATGGGATTCGACAAGCCCGACCTGGGTTTCGTCGTTCATCTCGGCTCGCCTTCCTCCCCCATCGCCTACTACCAGCAGGTGGGACGCGCGGGCCGCGGTGTCGAGCATGCGGAGGTGCTGCTGCTCCCGGGCAAGGAGGACGAGGCGATCTGGCAGTACTTCGCATCGGTTGCCTTCCCTCCCGAGGAGCAGGTCCGGCGGACGATCGATGCTCTCGCCCAGGCCGGCCGTCCACTTTCACTGCCGGCTCTGGAGCCGTTGGTCGACCTGAGACGCACCCGGCTGGAGACCATGCTCAAGGTGCTCGATGTCGATGGCGCGGTCAGGCGGGTCAAGGGCGGCTGGATCGCCACGGGTGAGTCTTGGGTGTACGACTCCGAGCGCTACGCCTGGGTGGCCCGCCAACGGGCTTCCGAGCAGCAGGCGATGCGCGATTACGCGACGACGACCGGCTGCCGGATGGAGTTCCTTCGCCGCCAGTTGGACGACGAGCAGGCAACCGTGTGCGGGCGCTGCGACAACTGCGCGGGAGCCCGCTTCGAAGACCACGTGTCCGATGCGGCCCTGGACGGTGCGCGGGGCGAACTCGCCAGGCCCGGCGTGGAGGTGGAGGCCCGCAAGATGTGGCCGACCGGTCTCGCCGCCGTGGGCATCGATCTCAAGGGCCGTATTCCTGCCGGAGAACTGTCGTTCACCGGCCGCGCACTGGGCCGGCTCTCCGACATCGGCTGGGGCAACCGGCTGCGCCCGATGCTGGCGGCGCAGACACCGGATGCCCCCGTGCCGGACGACGTGACCAACGCGGTGGTGAGCGTGCTGGCCGACTGGGCCAAGGGGCCCGGGGGCTGGGCATCCAAGGCCGAGGACGCCGCGCCCCGACCGGTCGGGGTGGTCACCATCGCCTCGCGCAGCAAGCCTCAGCTCATCCAGTCACTCGGCAGCCGCATCGCCGAGGTCGGCCGGATGCCCCTGCTCGGCAGCGTCGCCTACGCACCGACGGCCGCCGGGGTACGGATCTCGCAGACCAACAGCGCACAGCGGGTCCGGGCTCTGCACGAAGCACTGGTTGTAGAGCCCGAGCTGGCCGACACCTTGGCCGCGGCGGGCGGTCCCGTGCTGCTTGTGGACGATCTCTCGGACACCGGCTGGACACTGGCCGTGGCCGCACGGCTGCTGCGTCGGGCCGGGGCGCAGGGAGTGTTTCCGCTGGTCCTTGCCGTTCAGGCGTGACAGGAAGCGTCATCCAGGCAGAGCGTGGGCAGGGATATCAGAGTCATTCCGGCTGATTTCCGTCAGCTGCGCCAATTGCTCGTTGCCGCCTGCCGATACGCCAGCAAGAATTGGACTCGCTCCCCGCACGGCCCTTTCGCGGCCCAGAAGGGCTGTGCCGCGGTGCGCCCTCACCCGACCCTGCCCGCACCGTGGGCGCGTATGCGAAGGGAGGATCGTGACCTTCGGATTCGCTCCGTCCGCAGCCACTTCGATGTCGGCGTCCTCGGCATCTGCCGATTCCGTCAACCGCCTTGCCAGGATGCTCGAACCGGCCGAGTGGGCCGAAGCGGGCATACCGTTGCTGCGCAGCCCCCGCGAGGTTGTCAGCGGCCTGCACGCCCGGCACCGGCCGACCCCGGCGACGGCTGTCGTCGCCGTACTCGACCATGAGGAACGCCTCACGGCCAGTGCCTCGTTCGCCAGCCGCTCCATAGCCGCGGACGGCTGGGAGTTCCGCAACGCGTTGCTGGCGCATCTGCGGCGGGTCATCCCGCACGACCTGCGCCGCCGCACACCTGTCCGTACCGCAATACTGCTCTACTGCCGCGAGGGGGACCAGCGTTGGACGGAGGAGGATGGGGCGTGGATGTGGGGCCTGCGGGACGCCTGCACATTGCACGGCCTTCGGTGCGGCGCGTACATCACGCTGACCCGCGGCGGCTGGCAGGTGCTGGGCGAGGGCCGGGGTGGGCGTCGGCCCAGCTCGACATCACAACCGTCCGCTCTTGCCGACACATCGCTCGACCACGATCCGGTCCCACTGCGCACCGGCGGCGGTGCGGCTCAGGCGCTGCGACGCACCGCGGCACGCTGACCCGTGGTTGGTGACCCGGCCGCCCTGTCGGGCAGCCGGGTCACCACGGCCCTGTGTCCCTACGGATCAGACGTCGGCGCCGAGCACCGCGTTGATCCGCTGCGGGTCCCCGCACACGATCAGCAGGGCACCGGCGCGTTCCCGCGCACCGGACAGTGTGCCGGCAAGGGCGTCACCGCCGTCGCCGTTGACGGCGACGATCGCCACGGGGCGGGGCTTCACCCGCTCCGTGGCTGCGGCACCGGCGAAGAAGACGTCATCGCCGGCTTCGTGCTGCGCCCAGTAGGCGGCCTCGCCGAAGGAGAGTTCGTGCACTGCCCACGGGTGCTGCTCACCAGTGGTGAGCACCAGGATGTCGCCTGGTGCGCGTCCGGAGTCGAGCAGCAGGTCCACCGCCTCGTCGGCAGCGTCGAGTGCGCCGGCAGCTGAGGCGGGGATCAGCTGGATCTGCGGTGCGGAACGATCCTCCGGCCGGGCCGCCTGCGGCTGGCCGGAGGTGGAGTGCGGACGCTGCGCCGGGGGCGCGGGCCTCGCGGGGCCGGGTCCCGGGCGACCGGGGCGCGGCATGGCCGCTGAACGCGGACCGGGTACAGGACGGGGGGTCGACGCGGTGCGGCCTGCGGCCGGAGAGACGCGGGGACCCTGGACGCTCTCGTGAATCTGAGGCTCCTCGGGGATGAGAGGCATGGGTGGTTGTCTATCAAACGCCGACACTCAAGGCATCAGCGGGTGGGTACATGTGCGCGATCAGAAGTCGAAGCCGAGTTGGCCCCCGCTTTCCAGTGCAGCCGCCTCGGCGGAGAAGCGGACCTTCTTGAGGTGCTGCCACCTGGGCAGCGCGTCGAGGTAGGACCACGAGAGGCGGTGGTGGGGTGTGGGTCCCCACTCCTCCAGCGCGGCCCTGTGCACGGGCGACGGGTATCCGGCGTTGGCACCGAAGGCGAAGGCGGCGTACTCGCCGGAATCCGCGCCCAGTTCGGCCATCATCGTGTCCCGTCGGACCTTCGCGATCACCGAAGCAGCCGCGACCGCGATACAGGACTGGTCGCCCTTGATCACTGTGCGGACCTGCCACGGCCGTCCCAGGTAGTCGTGTTTGCCATCGAGTATCACCGCGTCGGGCCTCACCGGCAGGGCTTCGAGGGCGCGCGCAGCGGCGAGGCGCAGTGCAGCCGTCATCCCCAAGTCGTCGATCTCCTGCGCAGAGGCATCACCCAGACCGAACGCAGTGACCCAGCGCTCCAGCAACGGGGCCAGCTCGGCGCGGCGCTTGGGACTGATCAGCTTGGAGTCGGTGAGTCCGGCGGGAGGTCTGCGAAGGCCGGTGACGGCCGCACACACAGTGACCGGACCCGCCCACGCCCCGCGTCCGACCTCGTCGACACCGGCGACGGTCTTGGCACCAGTGGTAGCGCGCAGTGAGCGCTCGACGGTGTGCGTGGGTGGTTCGTACGGCATGGCGCCTGTCAGCGTACGCCGATGGGGACGCCGACAACACCCCGGGGCACCCGACGGCCACCCCGGCCGCACAACGAGCCGCAGAGCGGATTGCGGCATAGTCATGGGCCCCGGGGTTCAGTTTGCTGCGGTACATGCGCCCAAAGAGCTGTGCGTACGAAGGCGGTGCTCACGAAGTGTTGTGCCGACGCCAGGAAAACGCGATTGAGGATCACCAGCTGAGGTGCTCGGCAGTGACTGCATCACATTCGTGAAGCACGGAACGCAGCGCCGAGCCGGGGCTGCGGACCTCCTGCCTGTCGCACAGAGCATTGAGCACGCCGCCGCAGCCCACACACAGCAGGTGCAGGCCGCACCGCTGTCGCTCGGCCTGCACCTGTGCGGGTCAGCCCACGTCAGTACGGGTCGTAGGAGTCGTCTCCGTCACCGCCGCGATCACTGCCTCCGCCGCTCGTACGTGAAGCATTGCATGCCTGCGTCGGATCGTTCGAACCCCGCTTTCTCAGGATGTCCCGGGCCCGCGCCTCGCCCCAGCTCGTGGCGTACCAGGGATCGTCGGAGTCTCGCAGCGACCGTTCCATGTCCATGAGGGCACAGGAGCGGAGCGGCTCGGGCAGTGTGTTCAGGGCGGGTACGGCGTCGGCAGACAGGCCTCGGAGGTAGTCGATGTCGATCGAGTGGTCGTTGCGGTACCGCTGAACATTCTGCTCCGCGATCAGCCCGTCGGGCGAGATCAGTCCGAACGTGAACACGGCGACGGCTGCGCTCGCAGCCACGGCGCGCGGCAGCAGGCGGGCGCCGAACACTCCAGCCGCCATGATCAGGACGAGCACCACGCCCAGCCAGAGTTCCACCGCAGCCACGGATATCCGCAGCCGCGTCAGACCGTATGCATCGACGTACAGGTCCATGCGCCTCAGCGCGGACGCCACGACGATGAGGGTGAGCAGGCAGAGCACGCCGAGCACGCTCCGGACGAGAGTGCGGTCGCTCCCCCGTCCGCGAGGGGACCAGCGCAGGGCGAGTGCGATCACCAACAGCGTAAGGAGTGTGGCCCAGAGAAGCTGCCAGAAACCCTGCCGGGCGTACTGGGAGTAGCTGAGATCGGTCTCCGCCATCACCTTGTCGTATCCGCCGAGCAGCACAGCGACCTGGATGGCGATGAAGACAGCAAACAGCAGATTCAGCACGATGAGCGGCAGGGCCCATTCCAACCGCCCACGTGCCTTCCCCGGACGAATGACGATGCCGTCCCAGCGCACCGGGGCAGCTGCGGTGTACGCGGCGGCGAGCGCACCGATCAGGCCGACGACGAAGAGGAACAACCGCCAAGGGCTGCCGCCCACCGACACATCGGGTATCAGGTTGCCGAGCACATCGGCGAAGGCGGCATCGGCGCTTGCGAACAGTGCCCCGAACACGATGAGCAGGACGACCGCCACCGCAGTGGTGCGGATTACCACGCCCAACCGGCCTCAGGAGCCCGCCATCCGCTCGCGCACGCCTCGCCCGCCCCAGGCCAGACCGTCGGCGACGGAGCTGAACAGGCCCAGTGAGCCGAGAAACACCCCGAGCCAGTTGCGACTGCCGTGCAGGGCGAGTGAGCCCAGTGCGACGGCCGACACAGCGGCGAGGAAGGTGGGCCATCCGGCGTCCCGAAGGGCCGGGATGGCGAGGAGCGCCAAGCCACCGACCGCCCAGACAGCTGTCCATGGGCGGAGGCGGCGACCGGCCGTCTGTGCGGCGAAGAAGGCCGCGAGCGCTGCGGGGACCGCGACGATCAGCAGATTCAGGCCGAGGCCGTCACCCAGCAGCAGGGCGCTCAGTATCGCGGTGGTCAGGACGGAGTAGAGCGTCGCGCTCCGAATGATGGCGGGCCTGGCCGGGCGCAGCCGTGAGAGCGCCGGGGCCGGGGGTGGCCTGGCTGCCAGGGGTTGGGCGAATGCTGTTGCCCGCCCGGTTGCGCGTATGCCGGCAATTTCGGCGGCTCGGGAGCAGCTCCGCGAGGCTCCGGCAGCGGAGCCTTCGACAATGCGGTCGGCTCGGGTGTCCCGGACTGACCCGACGGCTCGGACCGCTCTGGGGCAGCTTCCTGCCGGGGCGTTTCTGACGTGTGATCGGACATGGGACCCCTCCCCCACCGGGGTCTGCACGCACCGCCGCTGGGCAGCGCGGGGGCACCCCGGCGTCTCATTTCGGTGCACACCCGTCAGGATGATCACCGAGGGCGGCGTGGCCGAAAGAGTAGCTTCCCCTTACTGTCTCCAACCGCCTGAGGAAGGGCTGTGGCAGTACCGTGACAGTCGGGTGGCCCGGCTGACGCGGCCGCACGTGGGCGGCGCTGTCGTCGCCTTCGGACTATTGCGGGAGCCAGTCCGGCAGCTCTTCCGTCTGTGCCGACCAGTCGGCAGGCGGTGCGCCCGCCTTGCCCGCTGCGACGATCCCTCCGACGATCGCACAGGTCGTGTCGACGTCGCCGCCCGCTTGGGCCGTCAGCCAGAAAGCCTGCTCGAAATCGCCCAGGCTCCGCGCCGCCGACCAGAGGGCGAACGGAACGGTGTCATGCGCACTGGTACGTCGGCCGTTGCCGAGGACCGCGGCGACTGTCCCGGCATCGCCGTAGTCGAGCATGTCGCGTGCCCGGCGCAGTCCGGCACCGACCGCGCTGCGCGGTACGAGTGCGATCACGCCGTCGAGGAGCTCTGTCGGAGTGGGTGGTCCCGCGGTCGCCGCCGCCAGAGAGGCTGCGGCCGCAACCGCCATCGCGCCCACGACCGCCTCGCGATGCTGGTGCGTGGGGTACGAGGAGATCTCGGCCTGGTGTGTGGCCTGCTCCGGATCGTCCGCGTACCAGGCGCCGAGCGGCGCAATGCGCATCGCCGAGCCGTTGCCCCAGGAGCCCTGGCCCTTGAACAGCGCCGACGCCAGCTCCCTCCAGTCGCCGCCTTCCCGTACCAGCCTGAGCAGCCGGTTCACGGCCGGGCCGTATCCCCGGTCGAAGTCATGATGCTCGGCGAAGGAACGCGCGAGCGCGTCCTGGTCGATTCGCTCGTGACCCACCAGCACGGCCAGCACCGACGAGGCCATCTCGGTGTCGTCCGTCCACTGCCAGGGGCCGGGGGGAAGTTCGCGCTGCTTCAGCAGCGGATAGTTGGCGGGCACAAAGAACTGGGAACCCAGTGCGTCCCCCACGGACAGCCCTCGCAGGCTGGCCAGGGCGCGTTCGAAACGTTGGTCGGAAGCAGAGTCAGCGGTTGTCATCGCCCCTCCACTCTATCCGGTGATGCCGTACGGCTCAGGGGTACGCCAGCGCTCGAACGGCCGGTCAAGGGTGTAGCGCCCGTCCTCTCCGAGTATGAGCGTCCGGGTCTCCCCATTGCCCGGATTGGACAGTGCCTCGAACTCCGCCACCGACCAGTGGAACCAGCGCATGCAGAACAAACGCATGGTCAGTCCGTGCGTGACCAGCAGAACATTCGGCGGGTGATCGGGGGCTTCGAAGCTGCGGTGCAGACTCTCCAGAAAGGCCCCGACCCTGTCGTACACATCGGCCCCGGACTCTCCCTGCGCGAAGCGGTAGAAGAAGTGACCGTACGCATCCCGGTATGCCTTCTGCAGCCTCACGTCGTCCCGGTCCTGCCAGTTCCCCCAGTCCTGCTCCCGCAGCCGCGGCTCCTCCCTCACACGCACCCGCTCAAGGTCCAGCCCGAAGGACCTGAACGTCTCGTGCGTGCGGCGATAGGGCGAGACATACACGCTGACCCGCTCGCCGTCGAACAGCTCGCGCAGCCGCACGCCCGTCTCCCTGGCCTGCCGCAGCCCTGTGGCGGTGAGCCTCAGCGCATGATCCGGCTCACGCTCGTACACCGTGTCATCGGCGTTGCCCTCTGACTCCCCGTGCCGGACGAGGACAATGCGTTGCGGTCGTGCCATGTAGTGACCCTAGATCGACTGCGGCTCATTCGAGCAGTTGTCCGGACTCCATCCGACGGATGTCGCCGGTGAAGCGGCGGCGCAGCAGCCGGTCGTGGGAGACCACCACCAGTGCGCCCTGCCAGAGGGTCAGAGCTTCTTCCAGCTCCTGCACGAGTCCGAGTGCCAGATGATTCGCGGGCTCGTCGAGCAGCAGCAGGTCCGCGGGCCGGGCCAGCAGACGGGCGAGGGCGAGCCGTCTGCGCTGCCCCGCGGAAAGCGATCCGACCGGCACCTGGAGATCCCGGGAGCGGAACAGTCCGTACGAGAGCAGCAGTTCCGCCTGTTCTTCGTCGGTGAGCGCCAGTCCTCGGCCGAATGCCGCGAGCACAGGCTCCGCTGGGCGGTGCATGGGTATTTCCTGCGCGAGATAGCCGATTCCACCCCGCCGGACCACTCGGCCCGCGTCCGGTTCGAGTACGCCCGCCATGACGCGGAGCAGAGTGGATTTCCCTGCTCCATTGCCGCCGTGAATCAGCAGTCTGTCGCCTGCCGCCACGCAGAGCCGGTCGACTGCGAGCCGATCACCGACCCGTATGTCCGTCAGGGACACCAGCTCCCCTTCGGTCGCGCCGGCCGTGGGCCGAGCGGTGAAGCGCAACGGGTCCGGCGGCCTGGGGACAGGCTCCTCCCTCAGACGCACCAGACGCTTGCGAGCGTTGCGGATCCGCCCGGACACCGAGGCCTGCACCCGGCCCGCAGCCCGGTCGTACGCCATCTTGTTGTTGTCCTTGATGGTGCGGCCGGCCGCGACACCGTGAGCCGTGGTCGCCGTGTACTCCTCCAGTTGCGCCATCTCCTCGCACCACTGCGCATAGGACTGCTCCCAGCGCCGCCGCGCTGCGTTCTGCTCCGTCCGGAATCCCGCATATCCACCGCCGTAACGCACAACCGTCCGGCGGTCGGAGTCGACCTCCAGGACTGCTGTGGCCACGCGTTCCAAGAAGATCCGGTCGTGGGACACGGCGATCACCGTGCCGGGATGGGACAGCAGGGCACCCTCCAGCCATTCGAGAGCGGCTCCGTCCAAGTGATTGGTGGGTTCGTCGAGCAGCACCACCTCGGGGGACGCCGCTATCAGGCAGGCGATGCCGAGCCGTGCCTGCTCACCACCGGAGAGACTGCCGAGCCTCCTGACCGGCTGTATGTGTGCCAGGCCGAGGCCGTGCATCGCCTTTTCGACGCGCGCGTCCGCTTCATATCCCCCGCGCAGCTCGAACGCCGTGAGCAAGTCTCCGTAAGCAGCCAGCGCGGCGCTGTCGGCCGTGCCGAGCTCCGCCTCGGCCTCCCGCAACTTCCGCTCCATGGCGCGCAGTTCCGCCAGGGCGTCGTCGATCGCGTCCTGGACGGTACTGTCGGGCGGCAGCCGTGGAGTCTGGGCCAGCAGACCCGTGCCGCGGCCGGCGGCGGTGAACGCACGACCGGAAGCGGGCGGTTCGAGGCCTGCGAGCAGGCGAAGCAACGTCGTCTTCCCCGCGCCGTTCTCCCCCACGATGCCGATCCGCTCACCTGGGCGCACAGCCAGCGAGACATCGTCGAGCAACAGCCTTTCACCGCGGGACACGGTCACGGCGCGCAGAGAGATCTGTGTGGGCAAGGGTGCCTCCGGACGCGGACAACCAACAGGCAACGGAAACAGCGGCGACCGGGGGGAACGACTGGGAAAAGCCCCACTCCGCCCCGCGGCCGCGAATAAGCGCAATCAATGTCGCATTAAGGGGAGTGTGGCAGACTGGGACACACTAACGCAACAGGAGTAGCAATTGACTGGACAGAGAGCCGTCGGGGAGGCCAAGCAGGAAGCCGCCCCGGAGACCGACGTTCCGGCAGCCCCGCTCGCCCCAGGCACCCGCCGCCCGGGCGGTCGCACCGCTCGCACCCGCGCGGCGGTCCGGGATGCCGTCCTCACCGGCCTGGTCGAGCACGGCTACCCAGGCCTCACCGTCGAATACGTCGCGGAGCATTCCGGCGTCCACAGGACCACCCTCTACCGCCGCTGGGGAAACCTCGAAGGGCTCGTCGTGGACGCCCTGGACCTGGCTGGAGAGGACAGCTGGACACCGCCCGATACCGGAAGCCTGGAAGGAGATCTGCGCGCCCTGGCGCACACGACAACCGACGCCTTCACGGACCCTGCCGCAGCGGCCGCACCGACCGCGTTCATCGCCGCGGCCTTCCAGTCCCAGCGCGCTGCCGAAGCGCTGAGCGCCTTCTACTCGGAGCGGTTCGCCCGCTGCGAGGTGATCGTCGCGCGCGCCGTCGCTCGCAACGAACTGGACCGGCACACGGACGCGGGAACGCTGGTCAGGGCCGTAGCCTCGCCCTTGTTCTTCAGGCTGTTCATCACCCGCGAGCCCATCGACGAGACGCTGGCCGACCGGGCTGCCGACGCAGCCCTGGCAGCTGCCCGAGCGGGCGTCTTCAGCACTCCGCCCAACTCGGCCGAACCTGCATGATCAGCAGCCGAATCGCCCCCGGCGCACTGTCCCCGCCGCACCGATCCGTGTCGGCCGATCACACCGTCCAGGACGGCTCAAGCTGCACGACGTCTCCTGCCACCGCCGCCACATCGTCCTCGGTCCGCGCCCGTTGAGTCAGCCGCTCAATGCTCCCCGCCCGATACTTGCCACGCTCGGCGCTCGACTGCCACATGGACAACACGAGGAACTCGTGCCCCGGCGCCTCCCCGAACACCCCTCGCAGCATGCCCGGTGATCCGGCCATTGCCGGATTCCACACCCGCTCCTGCATCAATGCGAAGTGCTCGACCCGGTCCTCGTGCACCTTACTGTGTGCCACCCTGACAACATCCGCATCGGTGAAGCGGGGCTCAAAGCCGGTCTTCACATCGAAGCGGTACTCGAACAGCTTGACCTGGATGCTGCTGTACGTGCCGGACTGCTCGGCAGCCAGTCGGTCGTGCGCGCGCGCCATGAACGAGTCGTAGAAGACGCGGTTCTCCCAAAAAGTAAAGACGTGGGCCACTTCCGGACGCCCTCGACTCCACCCGCCGCCCTGTCCCCTGAACCCCGGCTCACCCAGCAGCCCCGCCCACTTTCGCTGTCCCCGCTCAAAACCTCGACGGTCCACCACGGTGCAACGAATCCACTTGACCAGCACTGCGCCATCGTACGGTGCCGAACGTGGCACGGGTCACGCTCTGCTGGACTACGCCCGAATCAATGGCCGTGAATCGCAGAATGATCTCCATGGCCTCGTTGCACACCAACTCCCTGTTCTCCCGACTCGAATCCGCAGAACGCATCCTCGTCGCAGGGGCAGGCGGCGGCTTCGACATCTATGCGGGGCTCCCCATCGCGCTCTCCCTGCTCCACCAGGGCAGGCATGTCCAGCTCGCCAATCTGTCGTTCAGTGCTCTCGAAGGGCTGCCCGTCGACGCCTGGCTCGCGCCGGACGTCGCCGTCATCACCCCCGAAACGGCCCTCCACCAGGCCTACTTCCCGGAACGCACCCTCGCCCAGTGGCTCGCCCTGCACGGCTACCCGAGCAGTGTGCACGCCCTCTCCCGAGTGGGCGTGCAACCGCTGCGTGCCGCCTACCGGGCATTGATCGAGAAATACGACATCGATGCGGTCGTCCTGGTCGACGGCGGTACGGACATCCTGATGCGCGGCAACGAATCCGGCCTCGGCACACCGGAGGAGGACCTGACCAGCGTCGCGGCACTCGCCGCAATCGACGTACCGGAACGCCTGGTTGTGTCCATCGGCTTCGGTATCGACGCCTATCACGGGGTGAGCCACGGCCTCGTACTGGAGAACATCGCCACCCTCGAACGCGACGGTTCCTTCCTCGGCGCATTCTCCATATCCCGTACGACACGCGAAGGCGCCCTCTTCGTCGATGCGGTGGCACACGCTCAGCACCACACTCCTGACCACCCCAGCATCGTCAACGGGTCGATTGCCGCAGCAGTCCAGGGAGCCTTCGGAGACGCCCAGTTCACCTCGCGCACCCGTGGCAGCGAACTCTTCATCAACCCGCTGATGACGCTCTGCTTCGCCTTCGAGCTGGACGGAGTGGCCCGCAACTGCCTCTATCTCGACCGCATCGAGCACACCCACCTCATCCGACAGGTCAGCAGCGCCATCGAGCTCTTCCGAGAAGAGGTCCGCCAGAGACCACCGCGCCGGATTCCGCACTGAACCGCCCAACCGGCAATGGCCCGATTCCGTCGCCGACGGCCAAGCCGGTTGGATCCACGGCCGGTTACGGACATGATCGGGTGGTGTGAACAGCCCGACGACGGCCCAGCGGCAAGCCAGGGAGGCAAGTCCGATGAGCACGCCCAACAAGGACATAGAGAAGGTCGAAGTCAGGCTCAAATGGGATCCCAGCCCTCCGGGTGCCCCGGCCCATGACCTCGACATCATCGCGGCGACCTACCTCGCCGAGGCGCCGTACGGCAGCCCTGCATATCTCGTGCACTTCGACAGCCGCTCCCCGGACGGCACCATCACCCTCAACCGCGACAGCAGGACCGGCCAGGGCCTCGGTTTCGACGAGGTCATGACTCTGGAACTGGACCGGTTGTCGACCACGTACACCCGGGTCGTCGTCGGAGTCGCCATTCAGCAGCGCGACGACCGCAGGACATTCGCCGAAATAGCGAACACCGGCGTTCAGATTCGGGAGGGCTACACGAACCTCGCGGAGGACGACTTCTCCGCGGTCGGCGCCGCCACCGCGGCAACCGTCGCCGAGTTCATCCGCGGTGCCTCCGGCGGCTGGGAGTTCCACGGATCGGTCCGGGGCTTCGACGGGGACCCCGATTCGTTCGCCGGAATGATGGGAAGCCGTACGCCCGGAACGTGACACGTCACAGGGCGCGGTCCACGCAGCACACGTCCCGTCCCTGCCCAGGAGCTGCGGCACGACGAAGGGGACCGGCCATAGGTCGGTCCCCTTCGTACGAGCTGCTGATCAGCTAGGCGCGCGGGCTACGTCCGACGTTGTGTCCCACGCAATGGCGCCCGGCGTACTGGGAGTCAGCTGCAACCGCTGGTCGAGCCGCAGCCCTCGCAGATGTAGCAGGATCCGGCGCGCTGCATCTTCGTACCGCAGGAGAAACAGAGCGGCGCGTCCGCGCTGATGCCCAGCTGCATCTCGACGAGCTCCGCCGAGGTGTGCGCCGTCTTCGGGGCCGGCTTCTCGGCCTCCTGCACGGCGGCCACCGCCTTCAGGGGCTCCGTCCGCACCGGGGCGGACTGGGCCAGGCCTTCGACGTCCAGCTCGTCGTCCTCCAGGGAGGGCTCGTACGAACCGGTGTCGAGGTGCCGCTGCCGCTCCTCGGCCGAGTGGATGCCGAGTGCCGAGCGGGTTTCGAAGGGCAGGAAGTCCAGCGCGAGGCGACGGAAGATGTAATCGACGATCGACTGCGCCATCCGCACATCCGGGTCGTCCGTCATACCGGCCGGCTCGAAGCGCATGTTGGTGAACTTCGAGACGTACGTCTCCAGCGGGACGCCGTACTGCAGACCGACCGAGACTGCGATGGAGAAGGCGTCCATCATGCCCGCGAGGGTGGAGCCCTGCTTGGACATCTTCAGGAAGACCTCGCCGAGACCGTCGTCCGGGTAGGAATTGGCGGTCATGTAGCCCTCGGCACCGCCCACAGTGAAGGAGGTGGTGATGCCGGGACGGCCCTTGGGGAGACGCTTACGGACCGGGCGGTACTCGACGACCTTCTCGACCGCGGTACGGATGGTCTCCTCAGCCTTGGCCGTGACTGCGTCCGCTGCGGACTTTTCCTTCTCCTTGGTCTTCGCGGAGAGGGGCTGGCCGACCTTGCAGTTGTCGCGGTAGATCGCGAGCGCCTTGACGCCCATCTTCCACGCCTCGAAGTAGACCTCTTCGACGTCCTCGACGGTGGCCGTCTCCGGCAGGTTCACCGTCTTGGAGAGCGCACCGGAGATCCACGGCTGGATCGCGGCCATCATGCGCACGTGGCCCATCGCGGAGATGGAACGCTCGCCCATCGCGCAGTCGAAGACCTCGTAGTGCTCGGTCTTCAGACCGGGGGCGTCGATCACATTGCCGTGCTCGGCGATGTGGGCGACGATCGCCTCGATCTGCTCCTCCTGGTAGCCCAGGCGGCGCAGGGCCTGCGGGACGGTGCCGTTGACGATCTGCATCGAGCCGCCGCCGACCAGCTTCTTGAACTTGACCAGGGCGAGGTCGGGCTCGAGGCCGGTGGTGTCGCAGGACATCGCGAGACCGATGGTGCCGGTGGGGGCGATGACCGAGGCCTGCGCGTTGCGGAAACCGTTCTTCGCGCCGAGGCGGATCACGTCCTGCCAGGCCTCCGTCGCGGCGGCCCAGATCGGGTTGTCCAGGTCGTCCATGTGGACGGCCGCGGCGTTGGCGTCGGCGTGCTGCTTCATGACGCGCTGGTGCGGCTCGGCGTTGCGGGCGTAGCCGTCGTACGGACCGACGACCGCGGCGAGCTCGGCGGAGCGCTTGTACGAGGTGCTGGTCATCAGCGAGGTGATGGCCCCTGCGAGGGCGCGGCCGCCGTCGCTGTCGTACGCGTGGCCGGTCGCCATCAGCAGGGCGCCGAGGTTGGCGTAACCGATACCGAGCTGACGGAAGGCGCGGGTGTTCTCCCCGATCTTCTGGGTCGGGAAGTCGGCGAAGCAGATGGAGATGTCCATCGCGGTGATGACCAGCTCGACGACCTTGGCGAAGCGCTCGGACTCGAAGGACTGGTTGCCCTTGCCGTCGTCCTTGAGGAACTTCATCAGGTTCAGCGAGGCCAGGTTGCACGAGGTGTTGTCCAGGTGCATGTACTCGCTGCAGGGGTTCGAGCCGTTGATCCGGCCGGACTCCGGGCAGGTGTGCCACTGGTTGATCGTGTCGTCGTACTGGATGCCCGGGTCGGCACAGGCCCAGGCCGCCTCGGCCATCTTGCGGAAGAGGGACTTGGCCTCGACCTCTTCGATGACGTCACCGGTCATCCGGGCGCGCAGCCCGAACTTGCCGCCGGACTCGACAGCCTTCATGAACTCGTCGTTCACACGGACCGAGTTGTTGGCGTTCTGGTACTGGACGGACGTGATGTCGTCGCCGCCCAGGTCCATGTCGAAGCCCGCGTCGCGCAGAGCGCGGATCTTCTCCTCTTCCTTCACCTTGGTCTCGATGAAGTTCTCGATGTCGGGGTGGTCGACGTCGAGAATGACCATCTTGGCCGCGCGTCGGGTGGCGCCACCGGACTTGATCGTTCCGGCGGAGGCGTCGGCACCCCGCATGAAGGAGACCGGGCCGGAGGCGTTGCCCCCGGAGGACAGCAATTCCTTGGAGGAGCGGATACGGGAGAGGTTCAGGCCGGCGCCGGAACCGCCCTTGAAGATCATGCCCTCTTCCTTGTACCAGTCGAGGATCGACTCCATGGAGTCGTCGACGGCCAGGATGAAGCAGGCGGAGACCTGCTGCGGCTGGGGCGTTCCGACGTTGAACCAGACTGGCGAGTTGAAGCTGAAGATCTGGTGCAGGAGGGCGTATGCCAGCTCGTGCTCGAAGATCTCGGCGTCCGCGGGAGAGGCGAAGTAGCCGTGGTCCTCGCCGGCCTTGCGGTACGTCTTCACGATCCGGTCGATGAGCTGTCGCAGACCGGTCTCGCGCTGCGGGGTACCGACGGCCCCGCGGAAGTACTTGCTGGTGACGATGTTGACCGCGTTCACCGACCAGAAGTCGGGGAACTCGACGCCACGCTGCTCGAAGTTGATCGAGCCGTCGCGCCAGTTGGTCATGACGACGTCACGGCGCTCCCACGCCACCTCGTCGTACGGATGTACGCCGGGGGTGGTGTGGATGCGCTCGATACGCAGACCCTTGCTCGACTTGGATCCCTTGGCTCGGGAACCTCGTGCCGGGCCGCTCGCCGTCTCTGTCATGCCGCCTCCCATATGTGGGCAAAAACGCCCTGAAGTGCCCAGAACTTCCCGGGGCACAGTCTGTCTCTGATGCTTCGGGTGCCACGCACAGCACCCGGAGCGGGTCTATATACAGCCGCCCTGTCGCCGATCCACGGACCTGTGCCGATCGGCCGGTGTCGCTCAGTCTGCGGCGACGGCGGGAACGGGGACCTCAACGGTCTCGCCCCTCCCGCGCTCCTCCACGGGAGGCCGCCCATCGCGGAGCTCCGCGATGGCGGCCTCGAAGTCTTCAAGTGTGTCGAACGCCCGGTACACGGACGCGAAACGCAGGTACGCGACGAGGTCGAGTTCCCGCAGGGGGCCGAGGATCGCCAGACCCACGTCATGGGTGGTCAGCTCGGCGCTGCCGGTGGCACGCACGGCCTCCTCGACCCGCTGGCCGAGCTTGGCGAGGGCGTCCTCGGTGACCGGCCGCCCCTGGCATGCCTTGCGCACACCGGAGATGACCTTGGTACGGCTGAAGGGTTCGGTCACACCGCTACGCTTCACAACCATCAGCGAGCAGGTCTCCACCGTCGTGAAACGGCGGGAGCAGTCGGGGCACTGACGGCGACGGCGGATCGACGTGCCGTCATCGGTGGTGCGACTGTCGACGACCCGGCTGTCGGGGTGCCTGCAGAAGGGGCAGTGCATGGCTCCCAACCCTCCTTCACAGCACGACTGAATAGCCTCTTCAGGGCCCGCCAGGGCCCCTCGAAGCAGTCACAAGCATAGGCGATGGCCGCACCCCCGGCGGACCAGGGACCACAACTTCTGGGCGGCTGAAACAATCCAACCACTAGATCTTGGGTTTGGCCGCCCATTCAGCCCTAGCGCGTGTCGCGCATCACGGGTGGACCGCAGGCAGCGTACGGCCGAGCACGAGGTTACGGGAACCGCGCGGCTGCCAGGATTACGGGGCTCTCGCTGTCAGACTCGGACAACGACGCAGAGGCCACCCCGCGTGGCGACGCCGCACCGGCGAACGCTACCGTAATAGTCCGAATTGCCGGTCGGTCCGCGAGGTCGACCCAAGCAGGGTCCCGGTCGCTCCAGCCATTGCGCATACACCCAGCAGTGAACACACGACAGACTTTTATTCGTTTTTCACTCGAACGTGTGTTTGGCGCAACCTTTCGAAAGCTACTACCGTTGTCCAGCTAGGGAGACCATTCGAGAGGGGCCGACGTGACCACCACCGCAGACAGTGCCACCATCACTGCCCAAGACCGCTCCCAGAGCCGACTCGAGCCGGTGCATGCCATGAATGACTCAGTCACGAACACGGAGGGGCCAGAGCCCGTGCGCCCGGCGCGCTCGCTGCCCGGCCGACCTCCAGGTATCCGGGCGGACAGCTCGGGGCTCACGGACCGGCAGCGGCGAGTGATCGAGGTGATCCGGGACTCCGTGCAGCGGCGTGGCTACCCGCCCTCGATGCGGGAGATCGGTCAGGCGGTGGGCCTGTCCAGCACGTCCTCCGTCGCCCATCAGCTGATGGCCCTGGAGCGCAAGGGTTTCCTGCGTCGCGACCCACATCGCCCGCGGGCGTACGAGGTCCGCGGTTCGGACCAGCCCAGCTCGCAGCCCACCGATACAACGGGAAAGCCCGCGGCGTCGTATGTGCCGCTGGTCGGCCGGATCGCAGCCGGTGGCCCGATCCTCGCCGAGGAATCGGTCGAGGACGTCTTCCCGCTCCCCCGCCAGCTGGTCGGTGACGGCGAGCTGTTCGTCCTCAAGGTCGTCGGTGACTCGATGATCGAGGCGGCGATCTGTGACGGCGACTGGGTCACCGTGCGCCGCCAGCCGGTCGCGGAGAACGGCGACATCGTGGCAGCCATGCTGGACGGCGAGGCCACGGTCAAGCGCTTCAAGCGGGAGGACGGCCATGTGTGGCTGCTCCCGCACAACTCCGCGTACCAGCCGATCCCGGGCGACGAGGCGACAATTCTCGGCAAGGTGGTGGCGGTGCTGCGGCGGGTGTGAAGACTCGCCGGTTACGACCGGGCCCCGGGATCCACTGTGCCGATCCCGGGGCCTTGCCTGTGCCGCCGGGCACCCGGGGCGGGCTACTGGTCGTTGGCCTTGGCTGCCGCGTCGATAGCCGCGAGTGAGCGGCGCGCCTGGTTGCGGTCGGTGGTGTACCAGAAATCGGGCAGCGAGGCGCGCAGATAGCTGCCGTACCGGGCGTTGGCCAGCCGCGGATCGAGCACCGCGACCACTCCCTTGTCGCCCGTGGCCCGTACGAGCCGGCCGGCGCCCTGAGCCATCAGCAGCGCGGCATGCGTAGCCGCGACAGCCATGAATCCATTGCCTCCAGCCTCCTCAACCGCCTTCTGGCGTGCGCTCATCAGCGGGTCGTCGGGGCGTGGGAACGGAATCCTGTCCATGACCACCAGCTGGCAGCTGGCCCCGGGCACATCCACGCCCTGCCAGAGCGACAGCGTGCCGAAGAGGCAGGTCTCGGGATCGGCTGCGAAGTTCTTGATCAGCTCTCCGAGTGTCTCCTCGCCCTGCAGCAGGATCGGCTTGTCGAGTCGGCCGCGCAGTTCCTCGGCGGCGGCCTGGGCCGCCCGCATGGACGAGAACAGCCCGAGGGTGCGCCCGCCCGCCGCCTCCACCAGTTCGGCAAGCTCATCCAGCATGTCGGTGCGAGAGCCCTCCCGACCGGGCGTGGCCAGATGCCTGGCGACGTACAGGATTCCCTGCTTCGGGTAGTCGAACGGCGACCCGACGTCGAGTCCCTTCCACTGCGGAATGTCGTCGCCCGCAGTGCCTTCGGGAGCGAGTCCGAGCGACGCCCCCACCCCGTTGAAATCCCCGCCGAGCTTGAGCGTGGCCGAGGTGAGGACGACGGACCGCTCGGCGAAGAGCTTCTCGCGCAGTAGTCCGGATACGGAGAGCGGGGCGACCCGCACAGATGCGCCGAAACGGTCATGACGCTCGTACCAGACGACGTCGTACTCCGAGCCTTGGGTGATGCGCTCGGCGACGCCGTGAATCGTCTCCACCGATGCGAGTGCCTGCTTGCGGACGGCGTCCTCGTCCTGGACGGACTTGTCCCGGGTGGCGCCCAGGGCCGAGATCACCGTACGCGCGGCGTCACGAAGCGCCAGCAGTGCGTACCCAAGGTCCTCGGGGACCTCTTCGAGGCGACCGGGGAGCGCCAGCTCCATCACTCGCTCGAAGCCCTCCGACGCGGTCTGCAGGGCGTCAGCGGCCTTCTCGTTGACCAGCTTCGCCGCTCGGCGCACCGCGCGGTTGACCTGGCCGGGAGTGAGCTCGCCGGTGGCCACTCCGGTGACCCTGGAGACCAGCTCATGGGCCTCGTCGACGATCAGTACCTCATGCTGCGGAAGCACGGGGGCGCCCTCGATGGCATCGATGGCGAGGAGGGCGTGATTGGTGACGACAACATCAGCGAGCTTGGCACGCTCACGGGCCTGCTCCGCGAAACACTCCGCGCCGTACGCGCACTTGCTGGCGCCCAGGCATTCGCGGGAGGAGACGGAGACCTGCGCCCAGGCACGGTCGGATACGCCCGGGGTGAGGTCGTCGCGATCGCCGGTCTCGGTCTCGTCCGACCAGTCCCGCAGCCGAAGCAGATCCTGACCGAGCTTGCTCGACGGGGCCGCTGCCTCGAACTGATCGAACAGCCCCTCCTCCTCGTCCTGGGGCACTCCTTCATGGAGCCGGTGCAGGCAGAGATAGTTCGAGCGGCCCTTCAGCATGGCGAACTGGGGACGGCGGCGCAGCAACGGATGCAGGGCGTCGACCGTGCGCGGGAGGTCGCGCTCCACGAGCTGGCGCTGCAGTGCCAGGGTCGCCGTCGCCACCACGACGCGCTCCCCGTGTGCCAGTGCGGGCACCAGATAGCCGAGGGATTTGCCCGTGCCGGTGCCGGCCTGGACGAGCAGATGGGCATTGTCGTCGACAGCCTCGGCAACGGCCTCGGCCATGGCGGCCTGGCCGGGCCGTTCCGTACCGCCGACGGCGGTCACTGCGGCGTGGAGGAGCTCGGGGAGGGATGGCTTTGTCATAGCCCGCCCAGCCTACGGGGCACCACTGACAACGGCGATCACTCCCGGACTCAGACGGAGGGGTGGAGCGGGTTGGGCACGGTCCCGTGAATGGCGGCGTGCGGGCGCCGGGGGCGGTCCCGGTAACCGTCCACGTGCAGGCGGTTGCGGTTCAGACAGAGACGTTCGATGCGGGGCGTCAGCATGTCGAACATCTCAAATCGCTCCTTGAGCTCGGGGAAGCGGGCGTGGTGCCGCAGAATCTCGGCCCGCACGAGTGACCAGAAATCGGCCTCCGGAACTCCCAGCTGTTCCTCGCACAGTGGGGACAGGAAGCGAAAGACACCGATGAACAGTCCGGAGTGGATGAACTGGGTGAGGAAGGAGGGCTCCTCGGTGAGCAGGATGCGGCGTACGTCCTGTGGCATCGACTCATGCTCCGGCAGCGGCTGGGCGCTGATGTTCACATCGTCCACGAAGTCCTTGATCGCCAGGCGCACCGGTACGTCCTGGTTGTCGAAGACGACGATGGCGTTCTCGCCGTGCGGGGAGAACACGGTGCCGTAGCGGTAGAGGAAGTGCAGCAGCGGCGGAAGCAGCGCGGCGAAGAGCCGGGTCAGCCAGGTGGTGGGCGTGAGCCCCGAGCGGGCGACGAGCTCGGCCGTGAAGGCGCGGCCCTGTGGATCGGTGTGGAGCAGCGAGGCGAGGGTCCGGGCCCGTTCGCCCGGCGCGAGCCGGGGCTGGAGGGGTTCTCGCCAGATCGCGCCGAGGATCTCCTTGAACTGGTACGGGGCCTCCGGGAGGTGGTCGTAGAGCGGATGCTCGACGGTCACGGAGGCCACCTCGCCGAGCAGGATGACCTGGCAGGTGTCACGCAGAAAGTCGTCCCGGTCGCGCAGGCCCTGGACCCAGGTGGTGACGGCGGGGGCCGCGAGGGTGCGTTCGGTCGGCAGTCCTCGCCAGACCAGCGTGTTGAGGATCGACAGGGGCAGTTTCACGGTGTGCCGGTCGGGGCGGGCCACGTTGGTGAACGTGCGGATGGACTGCTGAGGCAGCCGGAGATCGGCGTCGGTGTGGAGCGGAACGATCTCGCCTGCGGCGATGGCCGGGGCGAAGACCGGAACGATCCATTCGTCCCACTGCCAGGGGTGCACGGGAAGGCACAGATACCTGCCGGGATCGACGCCGCGCGCGCGGAGCACGGCGGCGAAGGAGTCGCGGACCGACGGGTCGAGTTCCTGCACATACAGCTGCTCGGGTGTGGCCAGGCCGGTCACGCCGCGGTAGGCGGCGATCCTGGTGGAGACGGCGATCCACGGCAGCCTGACCGGCGTGCGGGCCTCCGGTGTGTAACGGGAGGCGTCGGTGGCGGAGAAGCCGAGGCGTCCCTTGTTGGCGACGAGCCAGGGGTGTCCTGTCTGGTGCCCTTCCAGCTCGGCGTAGTCGAGATCGGCCAGCCGGTCGACGGAGAGCGCGGTGTGGTCGAGCCGGGCGTCCGCGGCGAGGGTGGTGGTGATCTCGCGGATGAGGTGGCCGAGGGTGGCGCCGTCGATCCCGAGGATGTGGCGGGCGCGGGCGAGGAACTGCAGCGGGTCGCGGAAGGGGACGGTGTCGGTGTTCCGGCCCCGCAGTGACTCGGCAGGCGCGCCCCGGCCGCTGTCCCGCATCGAGTCCGCCGACGACTCCCGGGCGCTCCCGAACGTCTCCAGAACCGAATCGGGGGCGATGTGCCAACTGCCGTACACGCCCCGCCGGGCGCTGAAGCTCAGGGTTGCACCGTCATCGAGCCCGAGGGCGTACGTATCGCCCCCGTCGTCCTGCCGGACCGGCGCGATGACTTCCTCGTAGGCGAATTGACCGAGCATCTTCGCGAGCAGTCGGGCAGCGGCTCCGTCCCAGACCGACCGGTTCAGTTCTGGCGTGCTGAGCAGGTCGGCAGACTCCGCTGAATCATGGCTCGCAGGATATTTCGGCACGGGGACTCCTCGGGATGAAACCGATGGGGTTCGAGCGGTGTATGCAAAGCGGCAGACCGTTCATAGCTGGGCACGGTGGGTTCGGTCGCGGACCATCAGGGCGGCTCGTTTGTCGGGGAGTTCGACTTCTGCGGAGAAGCGGAAGCCTGCGCTGAGAAAAGCGGAAACGGAAGGGGTGTTACGCAGGTCGGGCTCTGCCACAACACGTGCGCACAGGGGACGGTTGTCGAGTACGAGGTCGGAGACGGCCCGGAGCAGGGTGGTACCGACCCCGCGCCCGCGGTCGTTCACACCGCCGATGAGGAGGTGGATTCCGGTGTCGTGCGGTCGAGCGGGGTAGTGGCGCGCCAGCGGATCGAGATCCGCGCGGTAGATCTCCCAGTAGCTCATGGGAACGCCTGCCAGTACGCCGAGGCACGGAACACTGCGTCCGTCACCGTCGAGTTGAGGGCGCAGATGGTCGGCTGTGACGGATTCGGATCCGGCGAGTTCCCAGAATGCGGCGACTGCGGGGTCGTTCATCCAGCGGCTGATCACGGCGAGATCGCGTTCCACTCGCACGGGGACGAGTTGGAACACTCCGGCCGGGGTGGTGACCGGTCCCCAGTCGGCAGGGTGGTCGAGCAGATCCGAGGCGGCCGGCCTGCTCATGGTTGCCTGCGTGCCTGTGGCCGGGCCCGCGTCGTCCGGTTCGGATGACGCGGACGCGTTCGGCGGCTGGGGGCGTGCCGCGGTGGCAGGTGCGTCCTCGCCGAACAGGGCGAGGAGTTCTTCGGAGAGCGGCAGGTCCAGGGTGTCCTCGGCACCTGTGTCGGCCTGTGGGGCGCGGCCGGTACCGGCGTCGGTGTGCGCATCGGTGGGAGCCACGGTGTCGCTCTCCTCTCGGCGGTTCAGGCGGTGGTCATGTTCCCTCAGGGACATAGGGGGTTGACAATGGTGACGTAGACGGACTGGGTGTCGACAGGCCCGACGAGTTCGTCGAGGCCGTGCAGCCGGGTCAGCAGGTTGGCCTTGCACCGCAGGTGGGAGTTTTCCAGCAGATGTGCGGGCAGCGGGGAGCCCAGTGCGGCGGCCGAGCCGAGGAATCGACGGAACGCTGCGATGAGTACGTGTTCGCCGGCGAGGTGCTGGGCACCGAAGGCTCCGATCAGGCCGAACACATTGTTGATGCCGAGGTAATAGGCAAAGCGCTCGTCGGTGACCGCGTCGGAGACGAAGGTGTCGCTGACCGATCCGATGCCGGGGAGCCGGTGCTCCAGTGCCGCACGGTGGGACTCACGGAAGTAGTAGCCCTGATTGTCGCGGTACCGGCCGCCGACGGGCCAGCCGTGGGGATCGAGCAGCACCAGGGTGTTCTGCTGGTGGGCTTCGAGGGCCACGCCTGCGTGGGCGTCGAGCCAGAGCACGGGGCGTACGACACGGTCGAGGTATCGCAGGAACCACTCGGTGGCGACGGCACCTACGGCTCTTCCGGTGGCAGCGGCCAGGGAGATCACGATCTCGGCGAGGCGTGAGTGCATGCCCGTGCGGCCCGGCCAGGGGCGTGGGGCGGTGAGCGCGGCGATGCAGACTGCGTCGTCGTACGGACCGAACGGGTTGTGGCGCAGCATCACGTCGAGGCCTGCGACAGGCTCGCCATCCGGGCCGTCGACTGCGAGCCAGGCGGGGTCGCGGACGATGTCGAAGCCCGGGTGGACGGCGTGCCACTGCGCGGCGAGCCCGCTGCGGAGCAGCCGGTGGACCTCCACTCCACGGTGGAGTTCCTTGCGGAGATTCTCTCGACGGGAGTTGGTGATGCGAACGCCGAGGGAGAGCTTGAGCATGAGCTCGGCACCGGGCCGATGCACGGTGCGGACGGATGAGGTGGGGTACCAGTGCTTCCCGTGCGGTCCGAGGTCATGCAGGAGTCCGGCGTCGAGCAGGGCGGCGGCTGCGGGCCGGTGTCCGAGTTCGCGAGCCTGCCACGGGTGGAGCGGAATCGGTGTGGTGTTGTCGGGGAGTTGCAGTCCTTCGGCATGGGAGGTGATCAGTTCCGTGGCGGATACGGGACGGCCTCCGTCGGTCCAGGCCGAGTCGGTGGCCAGCACGGACCGGTCGACAGCCATCCAGTGCAGCGGGAAGGAGCCGTACAACTCGGGTGAGTAGAGGCGGGATTCGGAGTCCGAGAGGCCTTCGCGGCTCTTGGGGGTGGGGTGGAGCGGATGTCCGAGGAGAAGTGACTGCTCGGCGGTGAGGAAGAGGTCCGCTTCGGCCGGAGCGCCGGGGGTGCGGCGCCGCTCGGCGATGAAGCCGGCCGTCCGCTGTACGGAGTCGGCGACCCGGGCCACCATGTCGGCGCCTTCGTGGCGGTCGGCCTCGCGACCCAGGAGAGCGGCGACCGTGACGGCGTCGGCGCGCGGTGCTCCTTCGGGTACCCCCTCCAGGGCGGGCATGCCGAAGCGGTGCCAGCCCGTGGCGGACCAGTAGAGGACGGGGACGAGCAGAGCGGTTCCGCTGGCGGGGAGCGGGATTCGGAGCGTTTCCCCGTCCGGCCGGGGCAGGTCGCTCTCCCGGACCCAGCAGCGGAGCAGATTCTCGACACCCGCCGTGTCGGCGGCCCTCAGCGGGTCCGGATGGTCGAGGAGGTCGGCCGGTGCCGCACAGGTGAACGAGGCCGTCGGGGCGTACCGCTCGTCGTGCAGTGCCGCCATCTGACGGGGCACTGTGGTCTGGTCGACGACGAGGTTGCCGGTGAGTCCGGCCTGTCCTCGCTGCTGGGTGGGGGGAGGGCCGTCGGCCTGGGGTGCGGTGGTGGGGTTCACGGCGGTCTTTCTTGTGATGGTGTCCGGGATCAGCGGATCGACCCGGTCGTGGTCCGGCGGTGCGGCAGGCGCTCGGCGGCCGCCAGGGCGTCGGCGAGGCGGTCCACGACCGCTGTTGCCTGTTCGTCGGTGACGGTGAGGGGCGGGAGGAGGCGTACGACGGTGGAGTGGCGTCCGCCGAGTTCGACGATGAGCCCGCGACGCAGGCACTCCTGTTGGACGGCTGCGGCAAGGACCGGGGCCGGCGGGGGCTCAGGGCTGCCGCCCCGCGCAGCGGCCTCGGGGTCGACGAGTTCCACCCCGATCATCAGGCCCCGTCCGCGGACGTCTCCGATGGACGGGTGGTCCGTGGCCAGTGCCTGGAGGCGTGCGACCATCCGGGCGCCGAGTGTCGCGGCGCGCTCGGCGAGGCGGTGCTCCCGCACGAAGGCAAGGGTGGCCGTGCCCGCCGCCATCGCGAGCTGGTTGCCCCGGAAGGTGCCGGCGTGGGCGCCCGGCTGCCAGGTGTCGAGTTCGGAGCGGTAGACGATCACTGCGAGCGGGAGGGAGCCGCCGATGGCCTTGGAGAGCACCATCACATCGGGCACGATCCCGCTGTGCTCAACCGCCCAGAAGGCACCGGTGCGGCCGACGCCTGTCTGGACCTCGTCGGCGATCAGGGGGACGGACCGGGTCTCGGTGATCTCGCGCATCCGGCGCATCCAGCTGTCGGGGGCGGGGTTCACACCGCCCTCCCCCTGCACCGGTTCGAGGATCATCCCGGCCGGCGCGGGCGCGCCTCCCTTGGGGTCGTCCAGGAGATTCTCGGTCCACCGGGCGGCGATCTCCGCGCCGCGCTCACCACCGATACCGAAGGGGCAACGGTAGTTCTGCGGGAAGGGCAGACGCGTCACCCGTACGTCCTCGGCACCGCCCGAGGCGGCAAGGGCTCCTGCCGTCATCCCGTGGTAGGCGCCGGTGAAGGCGAGGAGTCCGCTGCGGCCGGTCGCGGCACGGACCAGTTTGAACGCTGCCTCGACGGCGTCCGTACCGGCAGGTCCGCAGAACTGGATCCGGGCGTTGTCGGCGAACTGCCGCGGCAGGGTGGCGAACAGCTCCGTGGTGAAGGCGTCCTTTACGGGGGTGGCGAGGTCGAGCACATGCAGCGGTGCGCCCGAGTCGATCACCTTCCTGATCGCCTCCAGAACCACCGGATGGTTGTGCCCGAGTGCCAGGGTGCCGGCTCCGGAGAGACAGTCGAGGTATCGCCGCCCGTCCGCGCCTTCGATGGTCATCCCACGGGCGCGTACCGGCACGATCGGCAGTGAACGCGCATAGGTACGGGCGGCGGATTCGCGCAGCGACTGGCGGCGCAGGATCCCCTCGTGCACCGCCGGTGCTGCCACCGGGGCTGGTTCGGTCACGGCCACGGCTGTTGGTCCTCCCGCTGTAACAGTTGCGTTGCACGTCAGTACGTCGGCGCACGGACGGACTGCGGGGATGAACGCTGTCCTCGAGTCCCTCGTACGTACCAACGACGCCGGGCGCAGGGGATCACGGGTAAATCCGAAGATCCTTGCGGGGCGGAACCATGGCCCTGCTGCGTACCGTCCCCATCGGCACCGGCATAGTGGGGGCCGCACGGAGGGCTCGGGCAGATTTCCGAGGGTCCGCAGGGCGTTCGGAGCAGGTGGCTCGGAGCAGTACCGAAGTGCAGTACAGAAGTGTTGAGTTACGAAGTCCCAGGGGGATCACCACATGCGACTCATTCGACCAGTTCTCACCGCACGTCAGGGGAGCGCACGTCGCACGCGCCCCTCGGTGCTCGCCGTGGCCGCGGTCACTGCGGTCCTCGCGCTCACCGCCACTGCCTGCGGTCCGAGCGAGGACAACGCCAGTGACAAGCCGAGCGATTCCGCCGGCCAGTCCTCGGACGGCAAGATCACCATTCCGGACGATCTGAAGGACCGGCTCAAGGAACACGGGATCGACCTCGACCAGTGGAAGAACGGCGAGTGGAAGAACTGGGACAAGGACAAGTGGCTGCGCGAGGCCAAGGACTTCGTCAACCCGATCATCGAGGGCCTCTGGGACCCGGACCGGATGCGGGATGCCGACAAGTCGCCGGAGAAGCCGGTCGACAATGACATCTCGGGTGACGTGGGCGTGACGGACCCGACGCCCGCGCCGGTCCAGGCCGCCGGCGTCCGGACGCCGTACCACGCCAATGCCGCGGAGTCCGGGAAGCTGCTCTTCGACAGCCCCGAGGGCTCCATGGTCTGCTCCGCGACCGTGGTGAAGGACCCGGCCCACCCCGGAAAGTCCAACCTGGTGTGGACCGCGGGGCACTGTGTGCACGCGGGCAAGAAGGGCGGCTGGTACCGCAACATCGCGTTCGTGCCGTCGTACAACAACAGCGGTCTGTCGACGGCCGAGCTGCAGAAGGCGACCAAGCAGGAGATCGCGCCCTACGGCGTGTGGTGGGGCCAGTGGGCACAGACGTCCGACCAGTGGATCTCTCAGGGTTCCTCGATCGGCGGGCAGGGCGCCCCGTACGACTTCGCGGTGCTGCATGTCACGCCGGAGAAGGGCTCGACGGGTAAGTCCCTGGAGGAAACGGTCGGCTCCGCACTGCCTGTCGAGTTCAATGCCCCGGCCGTGCCGAACATCGACAGCATGACCGCCACCGGCTTCCCGGCCGCTCCGCCCTACGACGGCCAGAAGGCCTTCAAGTGCGCGGACAAGCCGGGTCGGCTCTCGCTGACCGCGCAGGACCCCACGATGTACCGCATCGGCTGCACCATGACGGGCGGTGCCTCCGGTGGTGGCTGGGTCGCGGCGGGTCAGGACGGCAAGCCCGCCCTCGTCTCGAACACCTCCATCGGCCCGGTGACGGCCGGCTGGCTGGCCGGACCGCGCTTCGGCAAGGAAGCCAAGGGCGTCTACGAGTCGGTCAGCAAGAAGTACGCAGGGCAGTGACGACGGACCGTCACCCGGCCAGGCTCGGGTGACGGTGACGGCACATCAGGGACCCCGGTGCGGCTGTTGCCCGCCGGGGCCTTTGCTGTCGCGCTACGGCCCCGAGTGGCCCGCACCATGCGGGTTGTGTCTCTGTGACAGAGAGCACGGTCCGCACCGTCATAGGGTGGGCCTGCATCGTCGGTGGCCGTTGGTCCGGCCACCGTTCCACATGACAAGTTCATGGCAATTCGGAGATTTCAGGGGAATCTTTTCCATGCGATCCATACGTCCGCTGCTCGCCGCGACCAGCCTCGTCGCGGCGCTCGCGCTGACGGTCACGGCCTGTGGTCCGAGCGAGGACAACGCAGCCGACAAACCCGCCGCCGCCGACTCCCCGGGTGGCAAGGACTCCGGCTCCCTGTCCGACGGTCTGGCCGCGACGCTGAAGAAGCATGGCGTCGACCCGGGGAAGTGGAAAAAACGGCGAGTGGAAGAACTGGGACAAGGACAAGGACAAGTGGCTGCGTGAGGCGAAGGACTTCGTCAACCCGGTCGTCGAGGGGCTGTGGAAGCCCGACCGGATGAGGTCGGCCAAGGATCCGGCGAAGACCATGGCGGCCGGCGACCTCTCCGGCAACCAGGGCGTCACCGACCCGGAGCCCGCCCCGGTCAAGGCCGAGCGCGAGAAGACTCCGTAACACGACTACGCGGCCCCGGTCGGCAAGGTGCTCTTCGACTCCCCCGAGGGCACCATGGTCTGCTCGGGCACCGTCGTCGAGGACCCGGAGAACCCGGGCGGGTCCAATCTGGTATGGACCGCCGGACACTGTGTGCACGCCGGCTCGAAGGGCGGCTGGTACCGCAACATCGTGTTCGTGCCCGCGTACAACGACAAGGGCGAGTCAGTCGCCGCGCTGGAGAACGCGCAGCCGCAGGAGCACGCCCCGTACGGCGCGTACTGGGCCGACTGGGCCACGACATCCGGTGAATGGCTCGCCGACGGCGGTCCCACCGGAGGCGAAGGCGCGCCCTATGACTACGCGGTGCTGCATGTGAAGCCGGAGAAGGGCAACAAGTCCCTGGAGGAGACCGTGGGCAACGCCCTGCCGGTCAACTTCGATGCCGCCGAGATCTCGAAGATCAGCGCGATGGGCAGCTCGCGCTGGTCTCCAACACCTCCATCGGCCGGGTGACTTCGGGCTGGCTCGCCGGCCCTCACCTGGGCAAGGACACACAGGACGTCTTCACCGCGATGAGCGAGAAGTTCGGCAGCCGGTAGCAGCCGCGCGTACGCCCGAAGGCCCGCTCCTGACGAGGGAGCGGGCCTTCGGTCCGTTCTGAGCCGTACCGCGCTGCGGTCAGTGCGCCACGGGGACGAACGAGGAGAGGACTGCTGCCAGTTCCTCATGCACCCGCGCCTTGATCAGGGTGCCCTCCGACGTGTGCTCCTCGGAGATCACCTCGCCCTCGGCGTGCACCCTGGAGACGAGCCCGCCCTGGGTGTACGGGACGAGCGTCTCGATCTCGACCGAGGGCCGAGGCAGTTCGGTGTCGATGAGTGCGAGCAGCTCGTCGATACCGGCGCCGGTACGCGCCGAGACGGCGATCGCATGCTTCTCGATGCGCAGCAGCCGCTGCAGCACCAGCGGATCGGCCGCATCCGCCTTGTTGATCACCACGACCTCGGGCACGTCCACCGCGCCCACTTCGCGGATCACCTCGCGCACCGCGGCGAGCTGTTCCTCCGGCACCGGGTGGGAGCCGTCCACCACATGCAGGATCAGATCGGATTCACCGACCTCCTCCATGGTGGAGCGGAACGCCTCGACGAGGTGGTGCGGCAGATGCCGTACGAACCCGACGGTGTCGGCCAGGGTGTAGATCCGGCCGCTCGGCGTCTCGGCCCGGCGCACGGTCGGGTCCAGGGTGGCGAACAGCGCGTTCTCCACCAGGACGCCCGCACCGGTCAGCCGGTTGAGCAACGAGGACTTGCCCGCGTTGGTGTAGCCGGCGATGGCGACCGACGGCACCTTGTTGCGCTTGCGCTCCTGGCGCTTGATCTCGCGTCCGGTCTTCATCTCCGCGATTTCCCGGCGCATCTTCGCCATCTTCTCGCGGATCCGACGTCGGTCCGTCTCGATCTTGGTCTCACCGGGACCACGGGTTGCCATGCCGCCACCGCCGCTGGAACCGCCGCCGCCCATCTGACGGGAGAGCGACTGACCCCAGCCGCGAAGCCGCGGCAGCATGTACTGCATCTGTGCCAGCGAGACCTGCGCCTTGCCCTCTCGGGACTTGGCGTGCTGGGCGAAGATGTCGAGGATCAGAGCGGTCCGGTCGACCACCTTGACCTTGACGACGTCTTCCAGATGGATCAGCTGGCCGGGGCTGAGCTCACCGTCGCAGACGACGGTGTCGGCCCCTGATTCGAGGACGATGTCGCGCAGCTCCAGCGCCTTGCCCGAACCGATGTAGGTGGCCGGGTCGGGCTTGTCGCGGCGCTGGAAGACAGCGTCGAGCACCATGGCGCCTGCTGTCTCCGCAAGTGCGGCCAGCTCCGCGAGGGAATTCTCCGCGTCCTGCACGGTCCCCGAGGTCCAGACACCGACCAGCACCACGCGCTCCAGGCGCAGCTGTCGGTACTCGACCTCGGTGACGTCCTCGAGCTCGGTCGAGAGTCCTGCCACACGCCGCAGTGCGGCGCGCTCGGAGCGGTCGAACTGCTCGCCGTCCCGCTCTCCGTCGATCTCGTGGCTCCAGGCGACGTCCTCTTCCATCAGGGCGTCGGCCCGAAGGCTCTCGGTGAGGCTCTCGGTGACATTCTCCGTAGCGCTCTGCGCGTCCTGCGCGTCCTGGGGAAGGGAAGAAGAGGAGGTCATTGGATCCTTACGTCGATGGAAGTCCGTTACATCAGTCACAACGCGTGACCTCTCCCGATGATTCCCGCTGTCGGGAATCCGGTCCGGCCGCCGCGGCGACCCGTCGATAGTGGCATGGTCCGCCGGGCCCGTCACCCGGGTTTATCGCTGTCCGTCGGGCTTGGCACTGTGCCAGTCCGGGTGCCCCGGCATCGGCGGGGTCTTCTCGCCGTACAGCCAGCCGTCGAAGAACGAGGTCAGGTCGCGGCCCGCGGTCTGTGACGCCAGCCGGACGAACTCCGCGGTGGCGGCGTTGGAGTCCCGGTGCTTCTTCACCCAGCTCCGCTCCAGCCGGTCGAATGCGTCCTCGCCGATCTCCTGGCGCAGCGCGTAGAGGATCAGTGCGCTGCCGTCGTACACGACCGGCCGGAACAGGCTGAGCTTCTGTCCGGGCGCCGGAACCTCTGGGCGGGCCGGGGGGCCGCCCGCGGAGCGCCAGCCGTCGGACCTGATGTAGGCGTCGTGCATCCGGCTTTCCAGTGGCTTGTCGGCGTGCTCCTCGGCGTAGCGGGCCTCGTACCAGCTGGCATGTCCCTCGTTGAGCCAAAGATCGGACCATGCCTGTGGGGAGACGCTGTCACCGAACCATTGGTGGGCGAGCTCGTGCACCATGATCGATTCGACATACCACTTGGGGTAGGCGGTCTGGGTGAACAGGGACCGTTCGAAGAGCGAGAGTGTCTGGGTCTCCAGCTCGAAGCCGGTGTCGGTGGCGGCGACCAGCAGCCCGTATGTCTCGAAGGGGTAGGGGCCGACCTGCTGTTCCATCCATTCCAGCTGTCCGGGTGTCTTGCTGAGCCAGGGTTCCAGCAGCTTGCGGTCGGCGCTCGGCACCACGTCGCGTACCGGCAGTCCGTGCGGCCCGGTCCGTTTCAGGACGGTGGAACGGCCGATGGTGACCTGGGCCAGTTCGGTGGCCATGGGGTGTTCGGTCCGGTAGGTCCAGGTGGTCTCGGCACCGTTGCGGGCCGTGCCTGCGGGCAGGCCGTTGGCGACCACCGTGAGGTCCTTGGGTGCGGTGATCCGGAAAGTGAAGTACGCCTTGTCGGCGGGGTGGTCGTTGCTCGGGAAGACCCGGTGCGCGGCGTCGGCCTGATTGGCCATGGCCAGACCGTCGGCGGTGCGCAGCCAGCCGCCGCTGTCCTGGCCGCCGTTCGGGTCGCTGGTGTGCCGGACGGTGATGTGCAGCGGCGCTCCGGCCGGGAGCCGGCCGGGGGGCTGGATGACCAAGTCCTCGTCCGCCGCGGCGAAGTCGGCGCGCAGACCGTTGATTTCGACCGTACGGACAGTGCCCTGGGCGAAGTCGAGGTTGATCCGGTCCAGCGGCTCGGTGGTCCGCGCTTCGATCGTGGTAACGGCGTCCAGCGGCTTGCTGTTGCTGCCGTGGTAGGTCAGTCCGATGTCGTACGAGAGGACGTCGTACCCGGGATTGCCGAGGTGCGGGAAGAGCGGATCGCCAATTCCGAGCGGCACGGGTGAGGGGAGCGCGGCGGCAACGAGGGCGGCCGATGCGGTGGCCAGCAGAGCGGCCCGCAGACGGCGGGAGATGATCGGCATGGACTACCGCTACCAGCGACTCCCACCTGGGCAGGCGCGGCACGCGCCACGCCACTCGAACGAGACCGCTGTGGCAGATGGCGCTGCGCGGCGGGGTCAGACGGTGGCGGCGGGGTGCTGGGCGCGGCTCACGTCGTACACCCCGGGTACGTCGCGCATCGCGCGCATCAGCGCCGGCAGTCCGGCGGCATCGGGGAGCTGCAATGTGTAGGTGTGCCGGACGCGCTGTTCGCTGGGCGGTTCGACGGTGGCGGAGATGATCGCCGCGTCCGCCGTCGCGATCGCCTCGGTGAGATCGGCGAGCAGCCGGGGCCGTCCGAAGGACTCGGCAACCAGGGTGACCCGGCAACCGGCCGCGTCGCCCCAGCTCACCGAGACCGGCGCCCGGCCGACGGACTGCATCCGGGCCACTGCGGGGCACTCCAGCCGATGCACGGTGACGGCGCCGCCGCGCACGACGAATCCTGTGACGGCGTCGGGTGGTACGGGGGTGCAGCAGCCCGCGAGTCGTACGGTGGCATCCGGCCGGTCCACCACAACGCTCGCGGTGCGGCTGTCGGACCTGGGGTGCCCGGGGTCGTTGTATTCCTGGGGCTGTGGTTCGGGCCTGGGCTCCGCGGGCCTGCTGCTGTGCGGGCCCTGGGCATCCTCGGGATGGGCGTCCAGCCAGCCGGTGATGGCGATGCGGGCGGCTGGGGTTCGGGCGTGGTCGAGCCAGTCGGGCGAGGGGCCGGAGGCAGCGTCCTCGGCAAGCAGCAGCTGCACGGTGTCGCCGTCGCTCAGTACGGTGCCGAGGGTGGCCAGCCGGCCGTTGACCCGGGCGCCGATGCAGCTGTGCGCCTCGTCCCCGTACTGCGCGTAGGCGGCGTCGACGCAGCTGGCTCCGGCGGGCAGTCCGAGCGTGCCGCCATCGGTGCGGAAGACCGTGATCTCCCGGTCCTGGGCGAGGTCGGCGCGGAGTGTGGTCCAGAAGGTGTCGGGGTCCGGGGCGGACTGCTGCCATTCCAGGAGCCTGGAGAGCCAGCCGGGCCGGGTCGGGTCGGCGCGCTCTCCGTCCGCGGGTTCGGCGGACTGCGCCGCGGAGCCGCTGTCCGCGGCGTACGGATTACCGAGGGCGATGACGCCTGCCTCGGCAACCTTGTGCATCCGGTGTGTACGGATGAGGACTTCGGCGACCGCCCCGTCGGGGCCGACGACCGCGGTGTGCAGTGACTGGTACAGGTTGAATTTGGGGGCGGCGATGAAGTCCTTGAACTCGGAGATCACCGGGGTGAAACAGGTGTGCAGTTCACCGAGCACGGCATAGCAGTCGGCGTCCTCGCCGACGAGAACCAGCAGCCGGCCGAAGTCGGTGCCGCGTAGTTCGCCGCGTTTGATCCTGACGCGGTGTACGGAGACGTAGTGGCGCGGCCTGATGAGGACTTCTGCGGGGATGCCGGCCTCCCGCAGCACCGCTGCGACGTTCTCGGCGATGGCGGCGAGCGGGTCCGGGGTGGCCGCGGCGCCGGAGGCGTCCGGTTGCGCCGACGCGGCGGCGATCAGTGCGCGGGTGTGTTCGTACTCCTCGGGGCGGAGGATCGCGAAGACGAGATCCTCCAGCTCGGTCTTGAGGGCCTGTACGCCGAGCCGCTCGGCCAGCGGGATGAGCACGTCGCGGGTGACCTTGGCGATCCTGGCCTGTTTCTCGGGACGCATCACGCCCAGGGTTCGCATGTTGTGCAGCCGGTCGGCGAGCTTGATCGACATCACCCGGACGTCGTCCCCGGTGGCGACCAGCATCTTGCGGAAGGTCTCGGGTTCGGCCGCCGCTCCGTAGTCGACCTTTTCGAGCTTGGTGACGCCGTCGACGAGGTAGCAGACCTCCTTGCCGAATTGTTCCCGCACCTGATCGAGGGTCACTTCGGTGTCCTCGACGGTGTCGTGGAGCAGTGAGGCCGTGAGTGTCGTGGTCTCGGCGCCGAGCTCGGCGAGGATCAGCGTGACGGCGAGCGGGTGCGTGATGTACGGCTCGCCGCTCTTGCGCATCTGTCCGCGGTGCGAGGACTCCGCGAGTACGTAGGCCCTGTGCAGGATGGAGAGGTCGGCATCCGGGTGGTGCGCGCGGTGGGCCTCGGCGACGTGGCCGATCGCGTCGGGCAGCCGGTCGCGGGAGACGGGGCCGAGCAGCGCGACGCGGCCGAGCCTGCGGAGATCGATCCGGGGACGGCTCCGCCTGCGGATGGGAGCACCTGGGTTGGTGGCCTCTGCACTCATGGGGCACCTCCGGCGACGTCGACCGGCGGTGGGGAGGTGCGGACGCGCCTCCGGGCCGGTGCTTGATGCTACCGAGCCCACCACGTGGCGGAGTCCGGCTCTCGCTCAGCGTGAAACGGATCACCCATTCGAGCGAAGCTCTAGCCGATCGCCGTTTCGAGCCAGGCGGAGTCGATCAAGCCCTCGGCGACGATCACGGCGGCTCCCGTCATCTCGATCTCGCCGTCCGGCCGCTCGGTGATCACGAGGGTGCCGCCGGGCAGATCCACCGTGTACGTGACCGGGGTGCCGGTCTCCGTGGGGTCGGCGCCGTCCCTGCGGGCCGCGGCGACGGCTACGGCGCAGGCGCCCGTCCCGCAGGAGCGGGTCTCGCCCGAACCGCGCTCATGGACCCGCATCGCGACATGGCGCGGTCCGCGGTCCACGACGAATTCGATGTTGACGCCGTCGGGGTAGACGGCCGCGGGGCTGAACGGCGGTACGGAGAACAGATCGCCGGCGTGCGCCAGATCGTCGACGAAGGCGACCGCGTGCGGATTGCCCATGTTCACATTGCGGGCGTCCCAGCTGCGGCCCGCCAGGCTGACCGTGACGCCGTCCTCGGGAAGGAGCGCACGCCCCATGGAGACCGTGACGTCGCCGCCCTTGGCGATGTGCACCTTCTTCACGCCGCCCCGGGTCGCGATGGCGAGGTCGCCCTCCTCGACGTGTCCGGCATGCTGCAGATAGCGGGCGAAGACCCGTACGCCGTTGCCGCACATCTCGGCGATCGAACCGTCGGCGTTGCGATAGTCCATGAACCACTCGGCCTCGCCCGCCATGGCCCGCGCCTCCGGGTGCGCGGCGGACCGTACGGCGTGCAGCAGCCCGTCACCGCCGATGCCGGCCCGGCGGTCGCACAGCCGGGTGACGACGGAGGCGGGCAGGTCGACGGCATTGTCCGGGTCGGGAACGATCACGAAGTCGTTCTCGGTGCCGTGGCCCTTGAGGAAGGCGATCTGCGAGATGCTCACAGGGCAACTGTACGAGGCGGCGCCGACAGCCGACGAAACCAGGTCGCGCAAGGGTGCACCGGGCAGCGACCGGGCATCATGCCGAAGCAGGGTCCCTGCGCCACACTGCTGCAGCCGCTCCGCCCGTCAGCGGAGCCGTGCCACGCGCCAGACGGCGAGTGTGACCAGTGCGGCGCACACGGCGACGTACAGTGCGATCACGCGCCAGTCGGATCGCTCGCCCGAGCCCCGCTGCGGCAGCCCGGGCCAGGTGTAACCCACGCGGCGGGCGGCCATCATGCCCCAGCCCGCGGCGCAGCAGCTGATCAGCAGGCCCAGCATGGCGACGACCGCGCCGCCGTCGCCGAACTCGAAGGCCAGCGGGAACGCGAACATCAGCGATCCCACGGCGGCGAGCATGACGATCGGTGCGAGCTGCCAGATGCGCAGACGCCGCGCGGGCCGCAGCTCGACCTCGACCTCGGGGGTCACCTCGAGCTCATCGGGCCCGTCCGGGCTCAAGCGTCCTGCCTCGTGCAGCGTGTCCGGTGCGTCTTGTTCTGTGTCGCGAGGGCCGGCCTCCATCGCCACGCGCCCTCCCAACTCGGACTCCACTGGTCGATCGATGCTCGATGATGGCACGCTCCCGGTCACCGAAATGACGGGCAGGGCTTCCCGATGCCATCACGTGATCAGGCTGTAACCGCTCGTTCGACCAACGCCAGCGCCTGGTGCGGGAGTTCCCCGCGGTGTTCCGCGGCGCCATTCAGCCAGTGGACCCGCGGGTCGCGGCGAAACCATGAGTCCTGACGGCGCGCGAATCGTTTGGTGGCGCGTACGGTCTCGGCACGCGCCTCGGCCTCCGTGCACCCCTGGGCCAGTGCGGCAAGCACCTGCTGGTAGCCGAGCGCCCTGGACGCGGTCCGTCCTTCGCGCAGACCGTGCGCCTCCAGGGCGCGCACCTCGTCCACGAGTCCGGCCGTCCACATCCGGTCGACCCTCAGCGCGATGCGTTCGTCGAGTTCGGGGCGGGCCACGTCGACGCCGATCTGGACGGTGTCGTACACCGCATCGTTACCGGGGAGATTGGCGGTGAAGGGCTGGCCGGTGATCTCGATGACTTCGAGGGCCCTGACGATTCGGCGGCCGTTGCTCGGCAGGATGGCCCGGCCCGCTTCGGGATCGGCGGCCGCGAGCCGGGCGTGCAGTGCCCCGGAGCCGCGCTCGACCAGTTCCTCCTCCAGCCTGGCCCGTACGCCGGGGTCCGTGCCGGGGAACTCCATGGCATCGATGGCGCCCTTCACATACAACCCTGAGCCGCCGACCAGGACGGGGGTACGGCCCGCGGCAAGCAGCCGGTCGATCTCGGCGCGGGCCAGCCGCTGGTACTCGGCGACGCTGGCAGTCTCGGTGACGTCCCAGATGTCCAGCAGGTGGTGCGGAACGTTTCCGCGTTCGGAGAGCGTCAGCTTCGCAGTGCCGATATCCATCCCCCGGTAGAGCTGCATGGAGTCGGCATTGACCACTTCGCCGTCGAGCTGCTGAGCAAGGAATACCCCCAGATCGGACTTTCCGGCTGCAGTGGGACCGACGACGGTGATGACCCGCGGTGCGGGAGCTGAACTTCTCACCGCCCCAGTCTCGCAAACCTCCGGCCCTCTTCCGGAACGAGTGGGGTGACCCGCTCCGAAAAAACCGTCTGCCGTTCCGGCCACAAGCCCCCGGCCCTGGCGCAGGGGCAGGCGTAGCGGCGGGGTGTGCCGCTCCGAGCGGCGCGGTTCTTCGCCCGGACCAGTAGAATTCGTAAGTGAATACGGGCGTTTTTTCACGGTTTGCCGTTCACTCTCAGGGCTGCCTGATGAGGCCGTCGGCAGCGAGGTCGGAGAGGACGCCCGACCCTAGTCCCCCAGCAGGGAAGGTGCCCGATGGGCTTCCTGGACAATTTGAAGGCCAAGCTGAACCCCGCCAAGGACAAGGTCGGCGATCTCGCGCATCAGCACGGGCACAAGATCGACCAAGGGCTCGACAAGGCCGCACGGACGGTCGACCAAAAGACCAAGGGCAAGTACAGCGACAAGATCGAGTCCGGCACGAAGAAGGCCAAGGAAGCGGTCGAGCGCCTGTCCCACAAGCACGACGAGGGTGGTACCAAGCACGACGAGGGCGGTACGCCGCCGGATACGCCGGGCGGTACGCCGCCGGGCACGCCGCCCGCTTCCTGAACATCAACTGATCAAGCCCGACGGACGGCCGTGGAGCGAGGACGCTGCACGGCCGTCGGCTGTATCTGCTCGGGCAGGGGTAGGGACGGGGGCTCAGGACCAGGTGGCGACCAGGTAGCCCACGCCGTACGGGGCGTCCTCATACAGCAGTCGGCCGCCCAGGCCCGCCCCCTCGGCGGCGCCCGCGAGCACCTGCCAGGGCGCCCGGCCCGCCGCTTTCAGTTCGTACGCCAGCGCCTCGTCCAGCGCGATCAGCGCGTCGGGGTCCGCCGTGCCCAGCGCATGGGCGGCCGCCGCATCGAACGCCTCGGCACGGTCGTCCAGATAGCCGGGGGCCTTGAGCGTGCGGCAGGCGCTGCCGTCGCCCATCACCAGCAGGGCCACCCGGTCCGCCCTGGCGGCCAGGTCCCGTCCGGTGCTCGTGCAGCGAACGGTTTCGAGCGGCTCCCCCACGCCGAGCCCTTCGACCGGCGCCTCGGCCCATTGCGCGCGGGCGAGCAGCCAGGCACCGACGGCGAGGGACGGCGGAAGCGGGCGATCCGTCACCTGCCCCCTTTCGCGCCCCAGCCGCACACCGAGGTCGACGCCGAAGCCCTTGAAGGTGCCGGGGGCCCCCTCAGGATGCGGGCCACGCCCCGCGTGGTCCGCGGGTCCGATCACGATCAGCAGATCGGGCCGGGCGGCAGCGAGCACACCGAGAGCATCGGCGCAGGCGTCCCGCAGGGCGTCGAGCTCGGGCGCGGCACCGGCGGCGACCTCGGGTACCAGCAGGGGCGGGCAGGGGCAGACAGCGGCGGCGACAAGCATGGTGGGCAGCGTACTGCTTGGGTGCGATGCGCCCGTCGGCCACCGCCGCCGTCTGCGTCCTGCCGGTGTCAGTCGCAGCCGCAGCCGGGGGCCGCGGTTGCGGGCAGCGGCGCCGGGGCGCCGATACCGGGCAGCCCGAGCATCACTCCGGCAGGCTTGGCGGCCTCGGTGACGGTGCGCTTCGCCCAGGCGTCCCCGGCCCGGGTCCGCCGTACGCCCACCGGAACGCCCTCGGCGAGGAGGTGGTGCGGGGCCGCGTAGGTGATCTCGACGGTCACCACATCGCCCGGACGCACCTCCTCGTCCGGCTTGGTGAAGTGGACCAGGCGGTTGTCGGGGGCACGGCCGGAGAGGCGGTGGGTGGCGCCGTCCTTGCGACCCTCGCCCTCCGCAACCATGATCTCCAGCGTTCGGCCGACCTGCTTCTTGTTCTCCTCCCAGGAGATCTCCTCCTGAAGGACGGACAGGCGCATGTACCGCTCCTGGACGACCTCCTTGGGGATCTGCCCCTCCATCTCGGCGGCCGGGGTTCCGGGGCGCTTGGAGTACTGGAAAGTGAAGGCGTTGGCGAAGCGCGCCTCGCGGACCGCGTGCATGGTCTGCGCGAAGTCTTCCTCGGTCTCGCCGGGGAAACCGACGATGATGTCGGTGGAGATGGCGGCGTCCGGCATCGCGGCGCGCACCTTCTCGATGATGCCGAGGAAGCGCTCCTGCCGGTACGAGCGCCGCATAGCCTTGAGGATCGTGTCCGAGCCCGACTGCATCGGCATGTGCAGCTGAGGCATCACATTGGGCGTCTCGGCCATCGCCGCGATCACGTCGTCGGTGAAGTCACGGGGATGCGGCGAGGTGAAACGGACCCGCTCCAGGCCCTCGATCTTCCCGCAGGCGCGCAGCAGCTTGGAGAAGGCCTCGCGGTCGCCGATGTCGGAGCCGTACGCGTTCACGTTCTGGCCCAGCAGGGTGATCTCCGAGACGCCCTCGGCGACCAGTGCCTCGATCTCGGCGAGGATGTCGCCGGTGCGGCGGTCCTTCTCCTTGCCGCGCAGCGCCGGGACGATGCAGAAGGTGCAGGTGTTGTTGCAGCCGACGGAGATGGAGACCCACGCCGCGTAGGCGGACTCGCGGCGGGTGGGGAGCGTGGAAGGGAACGCCTCCAGGGATTCGGCGATCTCGATCTGCGCCTCTTCCTGGATACGGGCGCGCTCCAGCAGCACCGGCAGCTTGCCGATGTTGTGCGTACCGAAGACGACATCCACCCAGGGGGCCCGCTCGACGATGGTGTCGCGGTCCTTCTGCGCCAGGCAGCCGCCGACGGCGATCTGCATGCCGGGTCGCTTGGTCTTCATCGGGGCGAGCCGGCCGAGATTGCCGTAGAGCTTGTTGTCGGCGTTCTCCCGCACCGCGCAGGTGTTGAAGACGACCACGTCGGCGTCGCCGTCGGAGCCCTCGGCGGCACGTACGTAACCCGCGTCCTCCAGCAGCCCCGACAGCCGCTCGGAGTCATGGACGTTCATCTGGCACCCGTAGGTGCGCACCTCGTACGTCTTCAAACCGTCCACTACTCCACCAGCCACGTCGTTGCCGCTCACCCGTCCAGGGTAAGGGCTCCGATCGGGCCGCAATGATGAATACCTCTCCGGCCGGGCTCACGGCCCCTGTGTCCGGGTACGGGTACGGGTACGGGGACCGAGGCTCCGTGCCGCCGCGGCCCGGCCCTGGCCATCGCCCCGGCGGGCTGGCAGGATCGCCGCCATGCTCCAGGCACTGTCCCGTATCGGCCGCCGCCGCACCCTTCAGGCGTGCGCCGCCCTCGCCGTCGTGCTCGGGCTGCTGCTGTGGTGGCTGCTCCCGCTCGGGGAACCGGCGCCGAGCGGCACGCTGACCTTCAGCACCGGCGTACGCAGCGGGGTCTACCAGCGCTACGGCGAGCGGCTCAAGGGGGACCTGGCCAGGGATCTGCCCCAGGTGTCGATACGGCTGCAGACCAGTGAGGGATCGCAGCAGAACATCGCGCGGGTGGCGACGGGGAAGGCCGACTTCACCATCGCCACCGCCGATGCCCTCGCCACCTATCTGCGCAGCGGCAAGCCGGGCGCCGACCGGTTGCGGGGCTGTGTGCGGCTGTACGACGACTACATCCAGCTGGTCGTGCCGCGTGACTCGGAGGTGCGGAAGGTCTCGGACCTGATCGGCAAACGCGTCGGGGTGGGGCAGCCGGGTTCCGGGGTACGGCTGGTCGCCGACCGGCTGATGACAGCCGCCGGCCTCGATCCCTCGAACGATGTGACGCCGCTTCCCGACGGTATCGACACCATGCCCGAGAAGCTGGAGAACGGCCTGCTCGACGCCTTCTTCTGGTCCGGCGGACTGCCCACCTCCGCCGTCCAGGAGCTGTCGGACCGGTTCGCGATCAGGCTGGTGCCGCTGGAGGCCCCGCTGATCAAGGAGCTCCAGGCGGCGGGCGGGTCCGCCCGCTACTACCGGTCGGCCGTGATGCCCGCCGATGCCTACCGCAATACGCAGCAGGGGCAGGCGGTACCGACGGTGGCGGTCGCCAATGTGCTGGTGACCGCGGACCGTACGGATCCGGCGATGACCGCGGCGTTCACCCGGACCGTGATCGACAGCCGGGACCGGATCGGGCGCGAGGTGCACGCGGCCCAGTTGGTGGATCTGCGTACGGCGATCTACACCGATCCGCTGCCACTGCACGAAGGGGCCCAGCGCTACTACCGCTCGGTCAAGCCCTGATCCCCGCCGCCGCTCCGTCGGGCCCGACCCCCGAGCCGGACCTTCTCCCGTCCGCTCTCAGCCCTGCGGGCCCTGGCGTGGTACCGACACCGTCACCCGCAGCCCGTGCGGCTCATGGGCGGCATAGCCGATGGAGCCGCCGCCCGCCACCAGGAGAGCCTGGGAGATGGAAAGCCCGAGGCCGGAACCCTTCACGTTCTGATGCTGGGCGCTGCGCCAGAAGCGGTCGCCGACGCGCTCCATCTCCTGTGCGGTGAGGCCCGGTCCGCGGTCGGCGACGACCACCGTGACGTCATCGCGACCGGTGGCGACCGTGACGAGGACCTCTTCGTCGGCAGGGGTGAATTTCAGGGCGTTGTCGATGATGGCGTCGAGGGCGCTCGACAGGGCGATGGGGTCCGCCCAGGCGGTCACGGCGGACGAGCCGTCCGTCCTGAGCCGTACTCCCTTCTCCTCGGCGACCGGACGCCAGGAAGCAACGCGTTCCGTGGTGAGTGCGCCTATGTCCGTGAGCTGCAGATCGGCATCGGCGTGTTCGGCCAGCGCCAGGTCGAGCAGGTCGTCGAGAACCTGCCCGAGGCGCTTGCCCTCCGTGCGCACGGAGGCGATCTCCTCGTTGCCCTCCGGGAGTTCGAGCGCGAGGAGCTCGATCCGCAGCAGCAACGCGGCAAGGGGGTTGCGCAACTGGTGCGAGGCGTCGGCGACGAAGGCGCGCTGCTGCTCCAGCACGTCCTCGACGTTGTCGGCCATCTCGTTGAACGAGCGGGCCAGGCGCCTCAGTTCCGGCGGCCCTCCGGAGGCCGCGACCCGGGATCTCATCCGGCCGCTGGCGATGTCGTGGGTGGCCGCGTCCAGGGTCCGTACGGGCAGCAGTACCCAGCCGGTGAGCCGGATCGCGGCGCCGACCGCCACCAGCATCGCAACGACTTCGCCGACTGCGATGAGCAACCAGCCGCGCAGCGTGCGTGCGCGCATTTCGGAGGTGGGCGAGTCGATGACCACGACGGCGACGACATCGCCGTCCCGCACGACGGGTGAGGCGACGACGACCCTGCCCCGCTGCCAGGGCCAGACCTGCGGCGGATCGTGGCTGCGACGACCCAGGAGCGCCTCCTTGAAGGCCTCTCTCCCCTCCCCCTCGATCGGGAGCTGCCAGGTGGCCGGGGCCTTCGCCATGGCACTGTCGTCGCGGTAGAAGACACCGGCGCGGATGCCGTACACCGATGCGTAGGTGTCGAGTTCGCTCCGCAGGGTGCGGCGCCGCTCGTCGTAACCGGGGGTCCGCTCGGCTATGAACTGGGCGAGCGCGGCGAAGCGTGCCGTGTCGTCGATGCGGTCGATGACGACGCGTTGCTGCTGGGCGCCGGCCACGCTGACGGCCAGCGGGAAGCCGAGGGCGAGCAGCACGCTCGCCATGAGAATGATGAGCAGGGGAAGCAGCCGGGTGCGCACCTGGGACGTACGCCTCTACGCGGACGGGGCGACGAGGCGGTAGCCGACCCCGCGCACCGTCTCGATCAGTGCGGGCAGCCGCAGTTTGGAACGCAGGGACGCGACGTGCACTTCGAGCGTGCGCCCCGTTCCCTCCCAGCTCGTGCGCCACACCTCACTGATGATCTGCTCCCGGCGGAAGACCACACCGGGGCGCTGGGCGAGCAGCGCGAGCAGGTCGAACTCCTTGCGGGTGAGCTGGACTTCCGATCCGTCGACGCTGACCCGGCGGGTCGGCAGCTCGATGTGGACGTGCCCGAGGCGCAGAGCGGCGACGGGCGTGGGAACGGTGTCCTCGCCGACCGATTTACGCCTGCTGACGGCGTGGATACGGGCGAGGAGCTCGCCGGTGTCGTACGGCTTGACCACGTAGTCGTCCGCCCCGAGGTTGAGGCCGTGGATCCGCGACCGGACATCGGCTCGCGCGGTCACCATGATCACCGGGGTGGAGGTGCGCTTGCGGATCTTCCCGCACACCTCGTAGCCGTCCTGGTCGGGCAGACCGAGGTCGAGGAGCACGACACCGAAGGGCTCCGTGTCCGCGGGCAGCAGCGCCTGCAGTGCCTCCTCGCCGCTGCGCGCGTGCACGACCTGGAAGCCGTGCCGGGCGAGGATCGCGGAGAGGGCGGCGGCGACATGGTTGTCGTCCTCGACCAGCAGCAGTCTCATGACCCCCCTTTCCGAAGGTGCGGCATACCGGCCTTCCGTCGATGCGGAGCCGGTGCGTGTCGGTGCGGTTTCTCGTACGCCTCTCGTCACTTCCCCGTACCGAGGTGTTTCACGTCATGGCGTACCAGGGCATCCACTCCGATGACCGGTACGTCAGTCAAGGGCCCGCCCACTGCATCGAGCCATCTGTTATCCACCCGGTACGCCCCGGGGGTCTCGCCCGCCGTCCCCTTCACGCGGAGTGTCCGGTTGCCGCCGGATCGTTATGCTCAATTTCCGCTCAGATGTAATGACGCTGGTCGCACTGCGTCACTAGGGTCCTTCCCAACCGAGGAGGACGGAGCATGAAGCCGATGAGCGGAGTTTCAGTGACCAAGGGCGCCGAGGACGCCGCACCCGCGGCGAACGACCTTGTCGTACTGAGCAACGTCAACAAGCACTTCGGCGCGCTGCATGTGCTCCAGGACATCGACCTGACGATCGCCCGTGGCGAGGTCGTGGTCGTCATCGGGCCCTCCGGGTCCGGGAAGTCCACACTGTGCCGCACGATCAACCGCTTGGAGACGATCGACTCGGGCGCCATCTCGATCGACGGCAAGCCGCTGCCCGCGGAGGGCAGGGAGCTGGCCAGGCTGCGTGCCGATGTCGGCATGGTCTTCCAGTCGTTCAATCTCTTCGCGCACAAGACGGTGCTCGAGAACGTGATGCTGGGCCAGATCAAGGTCCGCAGGACGGACAAGAAGGCCGCCGAGGACAAGGCCCGTTCGCTGCTGGACCGGGTGGGCGTGGCGACGCAGGCCGACAAGTACCCCGCCCAGCTCTCCGGCGGCCAGCAGCAACGTGTGGCCATCGCACGGGCGTTGGCGATGGACCCGAAGGTGATCCTCTTCGACGAGCCGACCTCCGCGCTCGACCCGGAGATGATCAACGAGGTGCTGGAGGTCATGCAGCAGCTCGCCCGGGACGGCATGACGATGGTCGTCGTCACGCACGAGATGGGCTTCGCGCGCTCGGCGGCGAACCGCGTCGTCTTCATGGCGGACGGAAAGATCGTCGAAGAGGCCACGCCCGACCAGTTCTTCAGCAACCCGCGCAGTGACCGGGCCAAGGACTTCCTGTCGAAGATCCTTCACCACTGACTGATCCTGCACCACCGGGCCCCGGACCGGCTGATCACTCACATCGCGTCAACTCTAGGGAAAACCACCATGCAGCTTCGTAAGGTCACCGCCGCCTCGGCCGCCGTGCTCGCCCTCGCCCTCACGGCCACCGCCTGTGGCTCCGACAAGAAGGACGGCGGCTCGGGCGACGGCAAGAAGATCACGATCGGCATCAAGATCGACCAGCCGGGCATCGGCCTGAAGACCCCCGACGGCAAGTACACCGGCTTCGACGTCGATGTCGCCACGTACGTCGCCAAGGAACTCGGCTACGACGCCAAGGACATCGTCTTCAAGGAGACCAAGAGCGCCGACCGCGAGACGGCGATCGAGCGCGGTGACGTGAAGTTCATCGCCGCCTCCTACTCGATCAACGACGAGCGGCTGCAGAAGGTCGACTTCGCGGGCCCGTACCTGCTGGCCCACCAGGACATCCTGGTCCGCGCCGACGACGACTCGATCAAGTCCCCGGCCGACCTGAACAACAAGAAGCTGTGTTCGGTCGCCGGCTCGACCTCGGCGAAGAACGTCAAGGACAAGCTGGCGCCGAAGGCGCAGCTCCAGACGTACGGCGGCTACTCGGAGTGCCTGACCGGCCTGGAGAACAAGGCCATCGACGCGCTGACCACCGATGACAGCATCCTGGCGGGCTTCGCCTCGCAGCAGAACTTCCAGGGCAAGTTCAAGCTGGCCGGCTTCAAGATGACCAACGAGAACTACGGCATCGGCCTGAAGAAGGGCGACGCAGACCTCAAGAAGAAGGTCGACGCCGCGCTCACCAAGATGGTCTCGGACGGTTCCTGGGACAAGGCAGTGAAGGACAACTTCGGCCCGGCGAACTACAAGAACGAGCCCGCCCCGAAGATCGGCAACATCGTCAAGTGAAGCAGGGCTGACCGGGCGCGCCGTCCGTGAACGGCGGCGCGCCGTGCCCTCCTACACGCGGAAGCGCGGGAGATCGTGTTCGACTTTCTTGAAGGTTACGACCTGCTGGGGGCCTTCTGGGTGACGGTGCAGCTCGCCGTCTACTCCGCCCTCGGCTCCCTTATATGGGGAACGCTGCTGGCCGGAATGAAGGTCAGCCCGGTCCCCCTGATGCGCGGCTTCGCCACCGCGTACGTGAACGTGGTCCGGAACATTCCGCTGACCGTGATCATCGTGTTCTCGTCGCTGGGTCTGAACCAGACGCTGACCATCTCGCTCGGCGCCGATGTCATCGAAGACATCAACTTCCGGCTGGCCGTGCTCGCCCTGGTCGCCTACACGGCCGCCTTCGTCTGCGAGGCGCTGCGCTCCGGCATCAACACAGTGCCGGTCGGCCAGGCCGAGGCGGCGCGCGCACTCGGGCTGAGCTTCACGCAGGTACTGCGGCTGATCATCCTTCCTCAGGCGTTCCGCGCGGTGGTCAACCCGTTGTCCAACGTGCTGATCGCACTGACGAAGAACACCACGATCGCCTCCGCGATCGGCGTCGTCGAGGCCTCCTACCTGATGAAGGACATGATCGAGGCCGAGGCCCAGCTGATCCTGATCGCGCTGGTCTTCGCGTTCGGCTTCGTCGTCCTGACCCTCCCGACCGGCCTGATCCTCGGCTGGGTGAGCAAGAAGGTGGCGGTGAAGCGATGAGTTCCGTCCTCTACGACGCCCAGGGGCCCCGCGCCAAGCAGCGCAACATCCTCTACACGGTGCTGTTCGTCCTGGGCGCCGCGGCCGTGGTGTGGTGGGTCTACGACGGCCTGGCCGAGAAGCACCAGCTCGACTGGATCAAGTGGAAGCCCTTCTTCACCAGCTCCCAGCCGTGGGAGACGTACATCTGGCCGGGCCTCCAGAACACGCTCAAGGCGGCGTTCTTCGCTCTGCTCATCGCGCTGCCGCTGGGCGCCCTGTTCGGCATCGGCAGGCTCTCGGACCACCGCTGGGTACGGATGCCGGCCGGCTTCGTCGTGGAGCTCTTCCGCGCCGTCCCGGTACTGATCCTGATGATCACCGCGAACGCGGTGTACGCGGAGTACACCGCCATCGACACCGAGACGCGTCCGCTGTACGCCGTGGTGACCGGACTGGTGCTGTACAACTTCTCGGTCCTCGCCGAGATCGTGCGGGCCGGAATCGAGACCCTGCCGAAGGGCCAGGCGGAGGCGGCCAAGGCGCTCGGCATGCGCAAGAGCCAGATCATGCTGTCCGTGCTGCTGCCGCAGGCGGTGACGGCCATGCTGCCGGCGATCGTCAGCCAGCTCGTCGTCATCGTGAAGGACACCGCGCTCGGCGGCGCCATGATGACCTTCCCCGAGCTGCTGGCCTCGATCCGCCCGATGAGCGCGAACTACGGCGCCAACACCATCGCGTGTTTCACGATCATTGCCCTGATCTACCTCGCGCTGAACTTCGCGCTCACCACGTGCGCGAACCGGCTGGAGCGGTGGCTCCGGCGCAAGAAGAAGGTGAAGGGCACCGCGCCCGGGGGCGCACCGGAGACCATCGGCACTCCGGCGCTCATCACCGATGACGGACACGCCGCCTGACGGCTCGTCGAAATGCGTTCACGAGGGGCGGTGGCAGATGAGCCACCGCCCCTCACCGCTCTTTGGTGTCGCTTGACGCAAGCACCGCCAGTAGGTTGCATACGTTCTGTGATCGCGCCCCCTGTCCTCTCCGTCGCCACGCCTCCTCAACCCTCCATCCACCTTTCGAGCCGCTCGCTTCTCGCGTCCGCGTCGTTTGAACGGATCCCAGGAGTCGCGCCGTGGACCCGGTGATCGTCGTCGGTGCCGGGCCGGTCGGCCTGGCGCTGTCGCTCGCCCTCGCGGCGCAAGGCGTTCCCTCCGTCCTGCTCGACGAGGACCCGGGCAAGGACGAGACACGCCCCGCCCGCACCGTGGTGCTGCGCGAGGACACCGCGGCCCTGGTGGAGCGGCTGGGCTGCAAGGCGCTCCGGCACGAGGGGGTGCGGTGGTCCGGGTGGCGGTCGATGCGGCGCAGGCAGTTGGTGCGTGAGCTGCCGCTCGGCGAGGACTCCTCCGAGGGTGATCCGTTGCCGGCCCCCATCCATCTGCCCCAGCATGTACTGGCGCGCGGGCTGCGGGACGCGGTGGTCGCGCAGGAGCTGGTGCGGGTGGCCCCGTACAGCCGGATCGGCACCCTGGAGCAGGACGCCACCGGCGTCACCGTGCACACCAGGGAGCCGAACGCGACCTGGTGGCGCGGGAGTTACCTGGTGGGCTGCGACGGCGCCAGGTCCACCGTGCGCAAGCTGCTCGACATCCGGTTCCCCGGGCGTACGGCGGTGGAGCGGCATGCCGTCGCGGCGCTGCGCACCGAGCTGCCCTGGCCCGGGCAGGCCGTGCTGCACCGGCTGCCGCCGTGGCGCACCGGCGGCGCCGAGGTGACCGCGCGGCCGCTGCCGGACGGCGCCTGGCGGCTGGACTGGCTGCTTCCGCCGCGTGGCGAGCTCGTCACCCCGGACGCCCTGATCACCCGGGTCCGGGACACCCTGGCGGGCTGGTGCGGCGAGACACCGCCGTACGAACTGCTGGACACGGGCGTATACACGCTGCACCACCGGCTCGCCCTGCGCTGGCGGGTCGACCGGGCCTTCCTGGCCGGGGATGCCGCCCATCTGCTGGGCGCGCTGGGCACCCAGGGGCTCGACGAGGGGCTGCGGGACGCCGAGAACCTGGCCTGGAAGCTGGCCCAGGCCTGGCACCACGGCGCCTCCGACGTACTGCTCGACAGCTACCAGGCGGAGCGCCGGGCCGCGGTCGCCGCACGGCTGCGCGCCGCGGACCAGTCGCTGCCGATACTGCGCGGCGGCGGAGGTCTGCGGACCTTGGTACCGGGGAGCGCACGGGGGCACGATTCACTGCTCACCGACGGACATCTGGGGTGTGGCCCCCTCGGTGCGCCCCCCTCGTACTCGCACTCGCCCCTTGCGCCCGCACGCGCCGAGGCGCACACATCTGTGGGTACGCCCCCCGGTGCGCCGGTCACCGATGTACGGGTGACGGCACCCGACGGCACGACCGTGCGGCTGCGCGAGCGGCTGGGGCAGGGTCATCTGCTGGTGGTCCTGGTGGCGCCCGGAACCGGGGTGTGGGACCGACGGCACTGGATGTCCGCGGGCGTCATGCCCCGCCTCGTCGCGGCTGTCGACGCGCTGCCGGTGAAGGGCGAGCTGCTGGTGACCGAGAGCTATCCAGGGGCGTCGGCGCACACCGTGCTGCTGATCAGGCCGGACGGTCACCTGGTGGCGTCGTTCGACGGGGTACGGCCCCCGGAGCTCTTCGCAGCGGCGGACGCGATGCGCGGCGGCGCGGCACACACCTCAGCACGCTCCGACCGGACAGCGGACATCAATTGACCATCGCAGGCGCACATGGTGTACTCCGGAACGTGATCGACACCGATGTGCGCCTGTGGCGGAGGGTCCATATGGACCTCGTCCGCTATGCGGGCTGTATGTGTCGCCCGTCCTGCTGAATCGCCTCCTCCTGCCGCGCCGTGCGCTCTGTCGTGCGGCTGTGCATCCGCGCGAACCCTCAGGACGGTCTCTGTGTCTGCCCCTTCGTCACACTCTGTACGCATGTGCTCCTCCACCGCCGACGGTGCTACCGGTCCGACGGCCGCAGAGCTGCTCGATTTCGTCCGCGGGGTCGCCGCCGACGCCGAGATCGTCGCCTCGCTCCCCCTCGATCCCGAGGGCCGCACATGGGTCCAGCTGGAAGGACCGGGCGGCAGTGAGGCGTGGCTGATCGGCTGGCCGCCGGGTACCGGCACCGGCTGGCACGACCACGCCGACTCGATCGGCGCCTTCACCACCGCAGTCGGTAGCCTCAAGGAACTGTCGCTCGCCGCCCGGCTGCCCACCGACGGCTGGAAGACCCTCGAACTCACCGAGGGCATCGACCGTTCCCGGCAGTTGGCCCCCGGCCAGGGCAGGGCATTCGGCCGCCACCACGTCCACGAGGTGCTGAACGAGTCCGGCACGGAGCACGCCGTCTCCGTCCATGCGTACTACCCACCACTGCCGCAGATCCGGCGCTACAGCCGTACCGGTGCGGTGCTCCGTCTCGAGCAGGTCGAACGGCCGGAGAACTGGCAGTGAGCGACAGTCGTCGGGGTGGTACGGAGCCGGTCGGTATCGACGAACTGCTGGAACGGGTCCGGGCCGGGTTCGTCCGGGTCGGCCCGCAGGAGGCGGTCGCGGCCGCTGCGGACGGTGCGCTGCTCGTGGACATCCGCTATGCGGAGCTGCGGGAACGGGACGGACTGATTCCGGGGGCGCTGGTCGTCGAGCGCAACGAGTTGGAGTGGCGGCTCGACCCGCAGGGAAGCCATCGGGCCCCGGAGGCGGTGAGTCACGATCTCCACATCGTGGTGCTCTGCAACGAGGGCTATGCGTCGAGTCTCGCCGTCGCGTCCCTGCGGCAGCTGGGGCTGCATCGGGCGACCGATCTCATCGGCGGATTCCAGGCGTGGCGCGCGGCGGGGCTTCCGGTCGAGGCCTGACGGACGGCGCTGGGACGGAGCAGGGGCGGGAGTGTCGAGCTGGAGGACGGCGTCGGGGCGGGTGGAGTCGGGCGGGGCGTCCCAGCCGCAGGACGCCGACGCCTGATCCCGTCGGAGGTTCACTGCCTGGACGTGGCCACCTCCACCGGGCGGACCCTGAGTGCCAGTCGCCCGGGCAGCGCCGTGGCGGTCAGTGCCAGCAGTGCGGCGGCGCCCACCACCGTCGCGAACACCAGCGGCAGAACCGCGGGCGCCGCACTACCGGTCATGCCGATGCTGAAGGCGGTCAGTACAGCCAGTGCGATACCGCTGCCGAGGGCAGCGGCGATCAGCAGGACCGACAGGGCCTCGATGCGGAGCATCCGCAGGACCTGACGCCGGGTCGCGCCGGCCAGCCTGAGCATGGCGAACTCCCTGATGCGTTCGGACACGGACATGGCAAGGGTGTTGACGACCGCGATGGCGGTGAACGCCAGGACCAGGCCCATGGCGAGATGGTTGACCGCCGCATTCTCCTGCTGTCGGTCCGCCTGGAGCCGGTCGGCGGTCGCGGGGGCGAGTACGGAGACACCGGGGAACTGCTCGAGTGCGGCGGCGAGTTCGTCGCGGTCGCTGTTCCCGGCGACCAGGACGGTGGCGGCAAGGGGGTTGTCCATGTGGCGGGCGAGCAGCTCGTGGGGCAGGGTCAGGTCGCCGAAGCCCAGGCCCCGGCTGTAGACGGCGGCAACGGTGAGGGTGGCGGGGGTGCCGTCGCCGAGGTGGAGTTTCAACTTGCTGCCGGGGTGAAGGCCGAGCCGGTCGGCAGCGAGCTCACTGATCGCGACGGTGCCGGGGCCGGAGATGAACTCGGTGAGCGATCCGCTCGTCACGTCAGGATCCCAGGTGCGGGCGAGTCCGGCCTGGGTGACGCCCTGGGCCGGGTACTTGTCGAGGCCGACGCGCACGGTGGTCCGTACGACCTCGGTGGCGGCCGTGACACCCGGCGTCCTACGGATGGTCTCGGCGGCCGCGGACGGGACACCTGGCCCCTGCGCGGCCAGTACCCAGGTGGCGCGGACGCCGTCGTGGGCCTGGGCGCGGGCGGCGTCGCCGAGCGTCGGCTGAACGAAGAGAACCGTGCAGGTCATCCCGATGAGCAGGGTGAGCGGGGTGACGACGGAGGCCATCCGGGTGGAGTTCCCGCGGATGTTCGCGGTCGCGAGCGGTCCGCCGGAACCTGCCAGTCGAAGTGGTCCCGCAAGCAGTACAGAAGCCAGTCGCACGAGGAACGGCCCCAGCAGTGACACGGCCGTGGCCGACACGACGACGGCCAGGAACGTGACAGGGGTCGCGGCGGCCTCGGTACGCAGGACGCTCAGTACGGCGACGAGAGCGGCGCCGCCCGCGAGCAGCACGAGACCCGCGACGATCCGGCCGCGGGCCGGGCCGCGCTCGACCGTGGACTCGGCCATGGCCTCGGCGGGACGGATACGGGCGATGCGGCGGCCGGAGATCCTCGCCGCCGCCCAGGCGCCGAGGAGAGTGACGGCCAGGGCTGCGCAGGCCGGGAAAACGCCTGCGGTGCGTTCCAGGGTCGCCGGGATCACGCCCATGTCGATGAATCGACTGTGCAGCCAGTCGGCGAGGGGCAGTCCGGCAAGTGCGCCCAGGGCACCGGAAACGGCTCCGACGGCCAGGGCCTCACGGCCGAGGAGGCGGCGGACCTGACGCGGGGTGGCAGCGATGGCGCGGAGCAGGGCCAGTTCGCGGTGGCGCTGCTGGATGGAGAGCGCGAAGGTGCCGACCACGACGAGGATCGCGACCAGGAGGGACGTACCCCCCATGGCGCCGCCCATGGAGACCAGCTTGATACGGGCTCCCGCGGCGTCCAGGAACTCGACGGGCCCGCGGTCGTCACCGGTGGCGACCTGCGCGGTGGTGCCCTTGAGCGCCTGTTCGACCTGCTGCTTCAGCCGGTTGAGGTCGGTACCGGGCGCGGGCATCACGCCGAGGGCGCTGATCCGGCCGGGGCGGGCGGCAAGTCGCTCGGCCTCGGCGGTGGAGAAGAAGAGCGAGGACTGCTGCCGGAGATCGCCCCGGCCGGCCGGGGCCGCAATGCCACTGATGCGGTACGGGCGGGGGGCGCTGGTGGACTGGACGACGATCCGGTCACCGGGCTTCAGGCCCTTCTGCTCGGCGAGGCCGCGGTCGATCACCACGTCGTCCTCGGAGGCGGGGGCGCGGCCTGAGACGAGAGCGAAGGGGGTGAGTGGGGCGGAGTCCCAGGAGTGGCCGTACGAGGGGTGGGCGGCGAACTGGGGCGCGGACCGAGTCACGGGCTGGGCCAGGAAGGTCAGCTCGGGAACGACCTTCCGTACGCCTTCCAGGTTGCTGATCCGGTCAGCGACGGCCGTGGACAGCCAGGCGCGCTCGGCGACCGGCTTCGACTTGTGTTTGACCTTGGCTTTTCCGTTGCCCTTGTGCTTGACGGTGGTGCGGTGGACGTTCTGGTCGGCGGAGACCACGAGCGGCGCGGCGGCATAGCGTTCGGTGACGATCCTTCCGCGCAGGCCCGTCTCCAACAGCGTGCCGCAGGCGGTGATGAGGGCGGCGGCACACATGAGGGCCAGGAAGGCGCCGAGGAATCCGCCCTTACGGTCCCTGATCGTCTGCAGGGCATAGCGCAGCATCATGATGCGTCCGTCTCTTTTCTGTTGTTGTCCGCCGGGGTCACGGCCGGGTCCGGGATCCCGGTCGGGTCCGGGATCCCGGTCGGGTCCGGGATCCCGGTCGGGTCCGGGATCCCGGTCGGGTCCGGGGCCACGGCCGGGTCCGGGGCCGGGTCGCTTCCGCGTTGGAGCTGCTCGAAGAGGACGAGGTCGGCGCGCAGGGCCAGTGCACGCGGGTGGTAGCTGGTGGCGTGCCCAGCGTCTGTGTCGTGCACGACTGCCATGGGTGGCTTCTCTGCCATGCGTCACACAGTGCTCTGTGCACAGATGTCCGTGCACTGGAGCGCGCCTGCGTCTTCGTGCTGGGGCTACCCCCCGCACGCCGTTCGCCAATCCCCCGTATCCGCCCCGACACACCCGAACGCCACGCTCCGGTGGAGCAATCCCCGTACCCGACAGACATTCACCTCAACGCCAAGGACCGACGTGACGGAGACCTCGCACCCATGCCGACCCCCACCCTCACCCCCGACCAGCTCGACGTTCAGGCCGCTCGCCTCCATGACACCGAGGCGTGGCAACAGATCCTCTCCGGCTGGGACCTCACCACCCCCGAGCCCGTACTCCCCTCCTCCCCCGGCACCTCGGAACAACTGCCGGTCAGCCACCCGGCCGACTGGCGTGACCTGCTGTCCGTACCGGTCGACCAGCTCATTGCCGACTCCGTCCGTGCCTTGCCGGCGACCGCGCCGCGCGAACGGCCCCTTCCCGGGCGCCTGGGTGCGATCCTCCCCGACCGGCTCCACTCCTGGCGGCGCATCGGACAGCCCGAGGTGCGTCCCTCCACCCATCTCGCCTGCGCACGACAGATCCTGACCGAGTGGGGCTGGCAGAACACCCCGTACCGGTTGCGCAACGCCCGCGGCGCGCGGTGCATCTGCGGCGCCCTCCTCACCGCGCACCGCCTGGGCTACGGCTCCCGCGACACCGTGGACCGGGCCGGCGCCTGGCTCGTCGCCGAGCTCCGCTCCCAGGGCTGGACCGGGCTGATCGGACCCTGGAACCGGCGCCCCGGCCGCACCGCCGCAGATGCGCTCGCCCTGATCGACGCCACCATCAGCCGCGCCGCTCGCGCAGGGCAGTAATCACCACAACCGCCCTGCCCAGTACGGGCCCGGTCAGTAGGGCTCGTCCAGGCCTTCCGTGTCCTCGCCCTCGTCTTCCAGCGCCTGCCGCACCACGCGCAGGGCCATGCCTTCCCCGTATCCCTTGCGAGCGAGCATGCCCGCAAGGCGGCGCAGCCGCTTGTCGCGGTCCAGGCCGCGAGTGGAACGCAGCTTGCGCGCGACCAGCTCTCGGGCGGTCGCCTCCTCCTGCTCGGAGTCGAGCTGCCCGACGGCCTCGTCGATCACGGCGGAATCCACCCCCTTGGTGCGCAGCTCACGGACGAGTGCGCGGCGGGCCAGCCCTCGGCCGTGGTGCCGGGACTCCACCCAGGCGTCCGCGAACGCGGCATCGTCGATCAGCCCGACATCCTCGAAGCGCGACAGCACTTCTTCGGCCGCCTCGTCCGGGATCTCCCGCTTGCGCAGGGCATCCGCAAGCTGCTTTCGGGTGCGCGGGGTCCCGGTGAGCAGTCGCAGACAGATGTTGCGCGCCTGCTCGACCGGGTCTCGCGGCTCCCCCTTCTCGGCCCTCGACGAGGAAGGGGAGCCGCTGCTCCTGGAGCGGGAGCGGGCACCACGGCCCGCCCCCTCACCGAATCCGGCGCCCGAGCCGGCGCCGTGGCCGGCCTCCGGCTCGTACGCGCCCTCGGACTCGGCCGTGTGTCCGGCGGCGAATTCGGGGCCGGGACCGGCGCCATGGTCAGTGGCGCTGACCGGCCACTCCGTACGACGCGTCACGGTCTAGCTCTTGGCCGCCGCGGTCTTGGCCGGCTTGGCCTTGCCGGCCGGAGCGGGCACCGACTTCGCGCTGTCGGCCGAAGCGGCGGCGCCGCCCGCCGCATCCGCACCGGGCTCGGCGGCGTCGGCATCAGGCCTGACGCCGACGCCCAGCTTCTCAAGGATCTTCTTCTCGATCTCATTGGCGAGATCGGGGTTGTCCTTGAGGAAGTTACGGGCGTTCTCCTTGCCCTGGCCGAGCTGGTCGCCCTCGTACGTGTACCAGGCGCCCGCCTTTCGGACGAAGCCGTGCTCCACACCCATGTCGATCAGACCGCCCTCGCGGCTGATGCCCTGGCCGTAGAGGATGTCGAACTCGGCCTGCTTGAAGGGCGGCGCGACCTTGTTCTTCACGACCTTGACGCGGGTGCGGTTGCCGACGGCGTCGGTGCCGTCCTTCAGCGTCTCGATCCGGCGGATGTCGAGGCGCACCGAGGCGTAGAACTTGAGCGCCCGGCCACCGGTCGTGGTCTCCGGCGAGCCGAACATCACACCGATCTTCTCGCGGAGCTGGTTGATGAAGATCGCGGTGGTCTTGGACTGGTTGAGCGCGCTGGTGATCTTGCGGAGTGCCTGGCTCATCAGGCGGGCCTGCAGACCCACGTGCGAGTCGCCCATCTCGCCCTCGATCTCCGCACGCGGCACGAGCGCCGCGACGGAGTCGATGACGATCAGGTCGAGGGCGCCGGAGCGTACCAGCATGTCCACGATTTCGAGGGCCTGCTCACCGTTGTCCGGCTGGGACAGGATGAGGCTGTCGATGTCGACGCCGAGCTTCTTCGCGTACTCGGGGTCGAGGGCGTGCTCCGCGTCGATGAAGGCCACCGAGCCGCCGAGCTTCTGCGCATTCGCCACCGCGTGCAGCGTCAGCGTCGTCTTACCGGAGGACTCCGGTCCGTACACCTCCACCACACGGCCGCGCGGCAGGCCGCCGACGCCGAGGGCCACGTCGAGGGCAGTCGACCCGGTGGGGATCACCTCGATGGGCTCGTTCGGCCGCTCGCCGAGGCGCATCACCGCGCCCTTGCCGAATTGCCGTTCAATCTGTGCGAGTGCGGCGTCCAGCGCCTTCTCGCGGTCGGTTCCTGCCATGGGTTCCACCCGATTTGCTTGAGTCGATCGCTTCACGTCAAAGACGCTAACCCCTGCCACTGACAATGGGCCTCGACGTCCTCCCGGCCTGTGGACAACTCCACGGTCGGGCCCGGGAAAACCCGGCCGGAATCCCATGAGAATGGATGTTCGATTTTGATGTCAAGCACACCGCGTCGGACCGAACTGCCCCCAGCGTAGCGCCCTAGCACTCCGCCCCCGAGGGAGTCAAGATCAGCGAGCGACACCACACTGAATCCGACCAAATAGGGACAGAACCAACAGGCAAAGTGGCTCTGGTGGCCGGGGCGACGCGGGGTTCGGGCCGCGGCATCGCTGTTCAGCTGGGTGCGACCGGAGCGACCGTCTACGTCACGGGGCGGACGAGCGGGTCGCAGCGCTCGGAGATGAACCGCCCCGAGACCGTCGAGGAGACAGCGGCTCTCGTGGACGAGGCCGGCTGCCACGGAATCCCGGTTCGGGTGGACCATCTGATGCCCGAGGAGGCCGGCGCGCACGTAGCCCGCATCCGGAGAGAACCGGGCTGTCGGCATGCTCTCGTGAACGACATCTGGGGAGCGGAGATCGAGTGGAACAAGTCGGTCTGGGAATCCTCCCTGGAAACCGGGCCGCACACCCTGCGCCCGGCCGTGGACACCCATGCCAGGCGAACTGGCGTGACGCGATCGCACACTCGCCCCATTTCGCCATCTCCGAGAGCCCGGCGTCCCGGCGGTGGCCGCGCTCGCGCAGGACCCCCGGGTGTCGCGCTGGAACGGCATGTCGCTGTCCAGCGGGCAGTCGGAGAAGGTCTACGGCTCAGCCGACCTCGACGGCAGTCGGCCCGATGCCTGGAGATATGTCACCGAGGTCCAGGGCCCGGGCCGGCCGGCCGGTCGGCCAGCCGACGTAACGGGCTATCGCTGAGACGAGCCCCCACCACCGAGCCGGTCAGGCACGTTCCGGATGCTCCCCGGCCCCGTCCTGTCCGCCCCGGCCCTCATTGCTCCCGGCAGTCCGCCAGGACCGGCGCAGCCGCGTGAGTACCGGCTCACCACGTTGCTGGTGGCGGCCGTGCACCCGCAGATCGTCTGTCACGTCGTACCGCTTCACATAGGCGCCGAGGAACGCCTGAAGCGTGGCGACGGCCGGGATCGCGATCAACGCACCCACGGCACCCATCAACGCCGTGCCCACGATGACCGATCCGAAGGCGACCGCCGGATGGATGTCGACGGTCCTGGAGGTGAGCTTGGGCTGCAGCGCATAGTTCTCGAACTGTTGATAGACCACGACGAATCCGAGCACCCACAGCGCGTACCAGGGGTCGACGGTGAACGCGATCAGCATGGGCAGGGCGCCCGCCAGATACGTACCGATCGTCGGGATGAACTGGGAGACCAGCCCGACCCAGATGGCGAGCGCGGGCGCGTACGGAACACCGAGGATCACCAGCAGGATGTAGTGCGCGATCCCGGAGAAGAGTGCCATCAGGCCGCGCGAGTAGAGGTAGCCGCCGGTCTTGTCGACCGCGATCTCCCAGGCCCGCAGGACCTCGGCCTGCTTGGCGGGTGGCAGTACGGAGCACAGCGCGCGCCGCAGTCTGGGGCCGTCGGCGGCGAAGTAGAACGAGAACAGGAAGATCGTCAGAAGACGGAACAGCCCGCCGAGCACGGTGGTGGAGATGTCGAGCACTCCGGTCGCGCTGTTCTGGACGTACTTCTGCAGCCAGTCGGAGTGCAGCACGCTGTCCTGGATCTCGACCCGGGAGAGCTCGGTGTGGAAGCTCTGGTTGACCCAGTTGATCACCGAGTCCAGATACTTCGGGAACTCCTCGACCATGTCGACGATCTGGCCCGCGAGCATCGAGCCGAGCAGCACGACGAAACCGGCTGCGGCTATCAGCACGACGAGGAAGACCAGGAAGGTGGCAAGGCCGCGACGCATGCCGCGCGACGACATCCGGCTCACCGCGGGCTCGATGGCGAGCGCCAGGAAGAACGCGATCAGCACATTGATCAGCAGCCCGATGAGCTGGTCGAATGCCCAGCTGCCGAGCTGGAAACAGGCGTAGAGCGCCAGGGCGAGCACCATGGCACGCGGCAGCCACGCGGGCATACGGGCCGACCCGTAGCCGGTCGGCGGGACCGGCGGGGCGGGCTGGGTGAGAGGCGTCTGGGTCTGGGCTGTCTCGTCTGTCGGTGACACGGCTCCAGTCTCGCCTACGGCTGCGACAAACAGCCGCCCACCCCGGACAACATCACAGGTCCGGCCATTGACGAGCCGGCGATCAGCGCTTGTCGGCGGGGATGCCGACCGCCGTACAGACACCGCGCCAGACATCCTTGGCCTCCCAGCCCGCGGCCAGCGCCTGGTGCACCGTCTGCCCGCCGAGCTCGGCCATCACATGATCGCGCGCGAAGGAATCGGCGTATCCCGCGCCGAAGTGGTCCGCCATCCGTTCCCAGAAAATCGTCAACCGCATGACCTCAGTATCCCGCTCCTGAGAGTGCAGCCAGGCCGCTACGTCTTGCCGAGAGCGCTTACCGCCCTACGGTCGGTCCATGGCTGGAACCGGAACAAGTCCCCTCAACCGTGCCGAGCAGTTCATCTGGCTCACGGCCCGTGCCCTAGAACAGCGGCGGTTCGCCCATCACTTCCTGAAAGGAAGTGCGGAGGCCGTGGAGACCGCACTCGCCGCCTATCTGAATGAGGACGGCGGATACGGGCACGCACTCGAACCCGATCTGCGTGGCCCCGTCAGTCAGCCACTGCACACCGCGCACGCACTCAACGTCCTCGACTCCATCGGCTGCTGCAGCGGGCTGCGAGTGGAGCGGATCTGCCGCTTCCTGACCGAGGTGTCCACCAAGGAGGGGGCACTGCCCGCTCTCCTGCCGTCGCAGCGCGGCTATCCGGCGGCACCGTTCATCCCGATCACCGACGACCCGCCCGCGGCACTGTTGACCACCGGACCCGTCGTCGGGCTCCTGCACCGCAATGCGGTGTGGCATGCCTGGCTGTTCCGGGCCACCGATTTCTGCTGGGCGGCGGTCGACGCTCTGGACCGGTCGCATCCGTACGAGATCGAGGCGGCGCTCGCCTTTCTGGACGGCGCTCCGGACCGGGCCCGTGCAGAGGCGGCGGCCGACCGGCTCGGGCGGCTGGTGCGGGAACAGCGGCTCGCCGTGCTGGATCCGGAGAGGAGCGCGGAGTACCCGGTGACGGCCGGATACGCACCGGGCGAGCAGCACTTCCCGTACGACTACGCCCGTACACCCGATTCGCTCGCCCGCCGCTGGTTCACCGACGAGGAGCTGGCCCGCTCGCTCGACCATCTTGCGGCCGAGCAGCAGACGGACGGCGGCTGGCCGGTGAACTGGCGGCAGTGGGCGCCTGGGACGGCTCTGGAGGGACGGCCCATCGTGACGCTCAAGGCGCTCCTGACACTGCGGGCCCATGGGCGCAGCCTCGACTGAGACCAGGCGGGCAAGGCGGCGCAGCGGGCTCGTAGCCCGGCCCCGTGCGCTGCGCGCTGTGTGCAGTGCGCCGTGCCCCGTGCACCCGAGCCGTGCCGCCGTGCATGTGCCGTCCGTGTCGGTCAGCCGACTGCGGACACGCCGTCTGCCCCGGCAGCGGTGTCGCGCAGCAACAGGGCCGCGATGGCCAGCGCGGCGCCACGTGGCGACGATGGATCGAGTCCGGTCAGCTCGGTGAACTTGGCCAGCCGGTTGTCGACGGTGTTGGGATGCAGCCCCAACAGTGCCGCGGTGAGGCGCCTGTCCTGGTGCTGTGCCAGGTGCGTGCGGAGGGTCTGCAGCAGTTCCGGGCGGCCCGCGGCGGGGTCCAGCAGGGCGGCGATGCGGTGGCTGCTGGGGCCGGGGCGCGACAGATGGAATTCGAGGAGTACGTCGTCGAGGCTGTGCAGCCCGGGCGGCAGACCGCATGTGCGGGCGACCCGGAGGATCTCCACGGCCGTCCGCGACGCCTCGGGGACCGCCTCGGGTGCCACTGCCGGGACGGCGGCGATCCGGACTTCGGCCCCGCAGGCACGGGTAAGACGATGGGCCAGGTCGCCGGGGGGCTCGCAGCCCTGCGGCACGACGGCCCGTCCGGTTCCCGCGTCGAAGAGAAAAAGCAGTTCTGTGCCGAATCCCTGGTCGAGCACGGTCTGGATGCGACGCATCCGTCGCCGTACGGTCACCGCGCTCCCCAGTTCCGAGCCGCCCGATTCCGGATCGGCGTCGGCCGAGGGTTCCAGGACAACAGCGAGCACGAGCGCGGGCCCGTCGAGACCGAGGTGCTCGAGCAAGGCACGGCCGGGTTCCAGCGTCCCATCGAGAAAACCGCGTACCAGGGAGCGGCGCTGCTCGCGCTGTTCCGCTTCCAGCGCGGATCGCTCGTCCATATAGGTCTCGGCCACTGCACCGACCAGAGAGTGGTGCGACTGGAGCAGCAGATCGACCAGTTCGATGAGCGCACCCTCCTCACCCGGCTCGGCGGTCTCACGCAGCGACTGCCACAGGACGTATATGCCGAGCGCGTGACTGCTCAGCAGCAGATGCAGCGGCATCCCTTCCTCGGCACGCTGCGCCGCCCGTTCGCGGAAGAGGCGGAGCCCGCCGGAACCGGGGTGTGGTTCCGTGGCGCGGCGGAGGAAGAGGCGTACGCCGTGCCGGATGGTCGCGGCGATCTCCAGGTCCTTCACGTCGTCCGGGAGTCCGGCGTATCCGGGGAGCTGCTCGAAGGAATGGCGGGTCATGCGCCGCGCCAGCTCATTGACCTTGGGCTCGCAGCGCAGGGCGAGGACCCTGGCCCCGTCGGACAGTGGCATGGCGGCGCTCCCTCTCCCCCGGCAGCCCTTGTGATGTGTCACAGTACGCAGCTCATCGAGATGTGACGAGGGCGGGTGTCGCAGGTCACTTCTTGGGCCGACACTCAGGTTCCAGGCGATCCGCAGTACAGCACCGAAGGAGCCGCAGGTATGACCGAGCACAAGTCGACGGACTATCTCAACTACATCGACCGGGTGTGGCAGGGGGAGGACACACTGCTGGCACATCTGTCCGGGGCGTACTCGGGCGCGGAGCTGGTGACCGTGCGCGAGCGGGTCGGTTTCCTGCCCGCCTTCGCCAATGTGTCGGTGTTCGACACCGGTGACGGGCTGGTTCTGGTGGACTCCGGCGACATCCGCACGGCGGGTCCTCTGCACGAGGCGGTGCGCGCCTTCAGTGAACAGCCGGTCAGTACCGTCGTCTATACGCACGGTCATGTCGACCATGTCTTCGGTGTTGCGCCGTTCGACGCGCAGGCGGACAGCGAGGGCCGTACACGGCCCGAAGTGATCGCGCACGAGGCGGTCACGGCCCGCTTCGACCGATACATCAGCACGGCGGGCTACAACTCCTGGATCAACCGCAGGCAGTTCGGCGTACCGTCGCTGGACTGGCCGTCCACCTACCGCTACCCCGACACCACCTACCGCGACCGGATGACCGTCGAGCGCGGTGATCTGACCTTCGAGCTGGTGCATGCCAAGGGTGAGACGGACGACAGCACCTATGTGTGGGTTCCCGAACTCAAGACGCTGTGCACCGGTGACCTCTTCATCTGGAACACCCCGAACGCGGGCAACCCCCAGAAGGTGCAGCGGTACCCGGAGGACTGGGCGCGGGCGCTGCGCGCCATGCAGGAGCTCGGCGCCGAACTGCTGCTCCCCGGCCACGGCGTGCCGATCGTCGGCAGGGAGCGCGTGAACCGGGCGCTCGACGACACGGCGCGGCTCCTGGAGTCGCTCTGTGAGCAGACCAGGGCCTTGATGAACGCCGGTCACCGCCTCGATGCCGTGCTGCACGGCGTACAGGTGCCGCAGGAGCTGCTGGAGAAGCCCTATCTGCATCCCGCCTACGACGAGCCGGAGTTCGTCGTACGTAACCTGTGGCGGCTCTGGGGCGGTTGGTACGACCAGAACCCGGCCCACCTCAAGCCGGCCCCGGACGCCGCGGTCGCCACCGAGTTCGCGGACGCAGCGGGCGGCGCTTCCGTACTGGCTCAGCGGGCGGTGAAGCTGCTGGAGGAGGGTGAGCTGAGGCTCGCCTCGCATCTGGCGGAGACCGCCGCGCTGGCGGCCCCTGCCGATGTGGAAGTGGCACGGATACGTGCGCGGGTGTACGCGCGGCGGGCGACGTCCGAGACGTCGACCATGGCCCGCGGGGTGTTCAACTGGGCGGCCGCGGAGTCGGCGGCGGTGGCCGAGGGGACCGATCTGGAGACCGAGCTGACGCGCTCCCCGGAAGGCCGGAAGCGGGCCGCCGGAATGATCAGCGTCGGAGTCGCGGACGAGGACGAGTGCGGCTGCGGCGGGGCGCCCGGGGAGGACGGGTGACCATGGATCGGCTCCGTACGGGAGACGGGGCCGCCGCGGAGGAGCAGGCACGCAAGGGCGCCTGGGGCACCACCTGGCTGCTGCTCGCCTTCATGCTGGTGAACTTCGCCGACAAGACCGTCATGGGCCTTGCCGCCGACCCCATCCGCGACGAGCTGGGACTGACCCGGGGTGAGTTCGGCACGGCGCAGTCCTCGTTCTTCGCCCTGTTCAGCCTGGCCGCGCTGGGGGTGTCGTTCCTGACCCGTCGCGTCCGCACCACCGTGCTGCTGCTCGGGATGGCGTTGCTGTGGTCGGTGGCTCAGCTGCCGATGCTGCTCGGCGCCGCCGGGTTCGGGACGCTGATCGCGACCCGGGTGCTGCTCGGGGCTGCCGAGGGGCCTGCGGCGCCGGTGGCGGTGCACCATCTGCACGGCTGGTTCGGGCAGAAGGAACGGACGCTGCCGACCGCCGTGCTGATGGTCGGTGCGGCGGGCGGAGTGGCGCTGTCCGCTCCGCTGCTGACCGTGGTGATCGATGTGTGGGGATGGCGCTGGGCCTTCGGCGCCGTGGGGCTGGTCGGCCTGGGGTGGGCGGTGTGCTGGTACGTACGGGGCGAGGAGGGGCCGCTCGCACCTCCCTCGGGAAGGGGCCTCTCTGCTGTCTCCGGCGGGGCCGTTCCGTCCGTTCCGTATCGCAGGCTGCTGCTCTCCGGCACCTGGCTGACGGCTGCCTTCGGGGCGTTCGCCGCCTACTGGATGCTCTCGGCGGGTCTGACCTGGGCGCCGGACTATCTGCACGAGGTGTCGGGGCTGACGCTGAAGCAGTCGGGGGCGGTGGTGACGGCAACGGCTGTCGGTAACGCCGTGGTGCTGCTGGGGCATGGGCTGCTGGCACGGCGGACGGCCCGGAACGGGACCGCTCCCAGACTGCCCGTCGGGCTCGGCGGCGGTCTCCTGATGTGTGTGGCCGCCCTGTCGATCGCGGTGTTCGCCGAAGTGGACCCGGTGGGCGTGAAGATCGCGCTGATGGTCGGGCCGATGGCGCTGACGAATGTGATCCTCACCGTCTCGCAGACGGCCGTCGCGCGGATCGCACCGGCCGGGCAGCGCGGAGTGGCGCTGGGTGCGCTGGCCTTCGTCTATGCGCTCGCCGGGATTCTGTCGCCGCTCGTCACGGGCCGGATGGTGGATGCGGCGGCCTCCGTGCCCACGGGCTACCACTCGGCGTATCTGCTGATGGCGGGGCTGGTGGCGGTGGCCGGCGTGCTCGCCGTCTGCTTCCTCCGGCCGGAGAAGGACGCGGCACGGCTGGATGTGGCACAGACCGCGCCGATGGGCCTCGCAGTGCACTGAACGGGTCGACAAGTACGTGTGTAAGGGGCTCGGTCCTATAGGAACCGAGCCCCTTACACACGTGTCTCACCAAGGTGTCCAACCGAGGGCACGTACCCCTGCGGTGACGACCACGGCGGCCCCTACGACCACGAGGAAGGGCGCGCGCAGAACCAGTGCGAGCGCCGCCGCGGCGAGCCCCGCGCCCCTGGCATCCAGCGTCAGGTGCTGCCCGTCGCCGAACGTCTGCTGCGCGGTGAGGGCGGCCAGGAGCGCCACTGGCAGCAGCGCGGCGAGACGCTGCGCGAGCGGACGTTCCAGCACCCCGGCGGGCACCAGCAGTCCGAGCAGTTTGGCGAGGTAGCAGCCGACGGCGGTCAGCGCGATGGCGATCCAGATGTTCATCAGTTCTCCTCCGCCGTGGCCGTGCCCCGGCTCGTTCCCTTCCGGCGTCCGCTCAGGAAGAGGACGGCGGGTGCGGCGAGCGCGGACAGCAGGACGGGGACACCTGCAGGCAGTACGGGCAGCAGTCCGAGCGCGAGCAGAACCGCGATTGCGGCGGTGATGCGTTCCGTCGTGCTTTTCAGCATCGGCGCGAGCAGGGCGAGGAAGACCGCAGGCGATGCCGCGTCCAGCCCCCAGGCGTCGGTGTCACCGAGCGCCTCGGCGCCGAGGGCCCCCAGCAGCGTGGTCAGGTTCCACAGCACGTAGAGGGTGAGTCCGGTGACGGCGAAACCGATCCGTGCGGCCCGCCGAGTGGGCTGCGGCAGTGTCACGGCGGTCGTCTCGTCGATGACCCATTGGGCGGCGAAGGGGCGGAGCGCGCGTGGAAGGGCGAGCAGCTGCGACAGTCGCAGGCCGTAGAACGAGTTGCGTACGCCGAGGAAGAAGGCCCCGGCAGCCGCCGTGTACGGGTTGCCGCCCGCCGCGAGAGCGCCCACGAGGGCAAACTGCGAGGCGCCGGTGAAGACGGCGAGGCTGAGCGCGCAGGTCTGCAGCAGGCTCAGTCCGGAGCCGGCCGAGGTCACGCCGAAGGCGAAGCCGGAAAGTCCGACGGCTATGCCGACACCGAGCGCGTCGCGTACGACGGCCGCGTCCGACTTCGCCCCGACAGCGTCCGGCTGCACCCCGGGAACGGTCGCGCTGTCGTGGGGTGCGCCGACTGCTTCGCCGACGCCCTCTGGGAGAGTTGTCTGTTCTGCCACGGCCGGAACGCTATGTGGGCAGGTCGCGCCCGGTCTTGTACGTTCTTGCACGTTCGCGCCGGTACGCGCCGGGCGGCACTCCCACGATCCGGGTGAAGTGACGGTTGAGATGCGGCTGATCGGTGAAGCCGACCTCGGCGGCCGCCTCCGCAGGTGCCGTCCCCGCGTCGAGCATCCGGCGCGCGGCCCGCACCCGGGCATCCGTGAGCCAGGCGTGCGGCGGCATCCCGTACTGCTTCTTGAAGGCCCTCAGCAGCGCGAACGGGCTGGTTCCGAGCTCCGCGGCCAGCGCCTCCAGGGTGGGCGGCTCCGCCATCCTGCCCTCCAGCACCGCGCGGGCCCGCGCCGCGTCGCGGGCACCCGCCGAGCGGGGCACGCGCGCGGGCAGCGCACTGCCGTGCAGGCTCAGCAGCCGCGCGACCATCACCCGCAGCACGGTGTCCGCGGCGAGTGCGTTGCCCTCCTCGGCTGCCCGGTGGACCTCGCCGATCAGCCGGGCCGCGTACGGGTCCATGACGCTGGTCTCGGTGAAACCGACAGTGCCGCGCAGACTCGTCGTATCGGCCGCGATGTCGTTGATCACCTGCGCGGACGGGTACAGCGTGGCGTACACCCAGCCCTCCGGAACACCCGCACGGGCGGTGTGCGGCACCTCCGGATTGATCATGACTACGGCGCCGGGGCCCGCGTGTACGACGGTGCCGCCGGGCAGCCCGACGTCCTCCACGCCTCGGGTGATGGTGCCGAATACGTAGCCCTCGTGGCTGTGGCGCGGGAAGGTGTGGCGCACGTACCGGGCACGCAGCAGATCGAGGTCGGGCAGCTCCGCGTACTGCCAGTGCCTCGCCCACTCCCCTGACCCCGACTCCGGTATTGCCACCATGGACGAATTCTCGCAGCTCCGGGGTCCGGTCGCCGATGGCCGTCACAGCCGTTGTCAGTGCCGGGGTGCACGATGGGGGACATGGCCGGCTCTGCGCTCGACTCGTTCTCCCCTGCGACCCGCAGCTGGTTCGCGGGTTCCTTCAGCGCGCCCACCGCCGCGCAGGAAGGCGCCTGGCGCGCGATCGGCGAGGGCTCGGACGTGCTGGTCGTCGCGCCGACCGGCTCCGGCAAGACCCTGGCCGCGTTCCTCGCCGCGCTGGACGGTCTTGCGTCCGTCCCGCCGCCCGCCGAGGCGAAGAAGCGCTGCCGCGTGCTGTACGTGTCGCCCCTCAAGGCCCTAGCGGTCGATGTCGAGCGCAATCTCCGCTCACCACTGACCGGCATCCGCCAGGAGTCGGTGCGTCTGGGGCTGCCCGAGCCCGAGGTCCGGGTGGGAATCCGCTCCGGCGACACCCCGCCCGCCGAGCGCCGCTCGATGGCGACCCGGCCGCCGGACATCCTGATCACCACGCCCGAATCGCTGTTCCTGATGCTGACCTCATCGGCCCGGGATGCGTTGTCCGGCATCGAGACGGTGATTCTCGACGAAGTGCATGCCGTGGCGGGTACGAAGCGGGGCGCCCATCTCGCCGTGTCGCTGGAGCGTCTCGACGAGCTGCTGCCGCGGCCCGCACGGCGGATCGGCCTGTCGGCGACGGTCCGTCCGGTCGACGAGGTGGCGCGCTTCCTCTCACCGCAGCGGAAGGTGGAGATCGTCCAGCCGCCGTCCACCAAGCGGTTCGACCTGTCGGTGGTCGTGCCGGTCGAGGATCTGGGCGAGCTCGGCGGCTCTCCCGCCACCGACACCGACCAGGCGGGCCAGGCGGACAAGCCGTCGATCTGGCCCCATGTCGAGGAACGCATCGTCGATCTCGTCCAGGAGCATCGCTCCACCATCGTCTTCGCCAATTCCCGCCGCCTCGCGGAGCGGCTCTGCAACCGGCTCAACGAGATCGCGTACGAGCGGGCCACCGGCACTGTGCTCGATGAGCACGGCTCCGCCACGACGCTGCCGGAAGCACACTCCCCGGCCGAGATCATGGCCCAGTCGGGCGTCGCGAAGGGCGCCCCCGCGCTCCTCGCCCGCGCACACCACGGTTCGGTTTCCAAGGAACAGCGCGCCCAGGTCGAGGAGGACCTCAAGGCGGGCCGGCTGCCGGCCGTGGTCGCCACCTCCAGTCTGGAGCTGGGCATCGACATGGGGGCGGTCGATCTGGTGGTCCAAGTGGAGTCGCCACCGTCGGTCGCCTCCGGGCTGCAACGGGTCGGCCGGGCCGGGCACCAGGTCGGTGCGGTCTCCACCGGAGTGGTCTTTCCGAAGTACCGGGGCGATCTGGTGCAGGCTGCCGTGGTCACCGAGCGGATGCGCGAGGGCTCCATCGAGGCGCTCCGGATCCCGTCCAACCCCTTGGATGTGCTGGCCCAACAGCTCGTCGCCATGGTCGCCCTGGACACGTGGCAGGTGGATGACCTGCTGGCCGTGACCCGCCGCGCCGCCCCCTTCGCCGCCCTGCCCGAGTCGGCGTTCACGGCCGTGCTGGACATGCTCGCCGGGCGCTATCCGTCCGATGCCTTTGCCGAGCTGCGCCCGCGTGTGGTCTGGGACCGGGTGGCCGGTACGGTCACGGGCCGCCCCGGCGCCCAGCGACTCGCCGTCACGTCCGGCGGGACCATCCCCGACCGCGGGCTCTTCGGGGTCTTTCTCGCCGGCGCCGACCCCAAGAAGGGCGGCGGCCGGGTGGGTGAGCTGGACGAGGAGATGGTGTACGAGTCCCGGGTGGGCGACGTCTTCACGCTGGGCACCACGTCCTGGCGGATCGAGGACATCACCCGCGACCGGGTCCTGGTGTCGCCCGCCCCCGGGGTTCCCGGCCGACTGCCGTTCTGGAAGGGCGATCAGCTGGGCCGCCCACTGGAGCTGGGGCGTGCACTCGGCGCGTTCCTCCGCGAGATCGGCGCACTGTCCCAGGAAGATGCCCGGCAGCGTCTGCTCGCCGCCGGTCTCGACACCTGGGCCGCCGACAACACCCTGTCGTACATCGACGAACAGCGCCGCGCCTGCGGCCACGTACCGGACGACCGGACCATCCTCGTCGAGCGTTTCCGTGACGAACTGGGTGACTGGCGGGTCGTCGTCCACTCCCCGTTCGGCGCGCAGGTACATGCCCCCTGGGCGCTGGCGCTGAATGCCCGCCTCGCCGAGCGGTACGGCATGGACGCCCAGGTGATGCATGCCGACGACGGCATAGTGCTGCGGCTGCCCGACGCAGACCTGATGGGCCTGGACCTCCTGGACTTCGATCCGGCGCAGGACCCGGCCCAGGATCCGGCACCGTTGCCGGGCCCCTCGTACGACAGCGGACAACCGCCCGTCGGTGCTGCGGATGTGACCTTCGACCAGGGCGAGATCAACCAGATCGTCACCGACCAGGTCGGCGGATCAGCCCTGTTCGCCTCGCGGTTCCGCGAATGCGCGGCGCGCGCCCTGCTGCTGCCGCGGCGCAGCCCCGGCAAGCGCACCCCGCTCTGGCAGCAGCGCCAACGCGCCGCACAACTCCTTCAGGTCGCCTCCGAGTTCGGCTCCTTCCCCATCGTTCTGGAAGCGGTCCGCGAATGCCTCCAGGATGTCTTTGACGTCCCCGGGCTGACGGAACTCATGGGCGACCTCGAAGCACGCCGTGTCCGGCTGGTCGAGGTGACCACCCCGGAGCCATCGCCCTTCGCCCGCTCGCTCCTGTTCGGCTATGTCGCCCAGTTCCTGTACGAGGGCGACTCGCCCCTCGCCGAGCGGCGGGCCGCCGCCCTCTCACTCGACTCCCACCTCCTGGCCGAGCTCCTCGGCCAGGCAGAACTGCGCGAACTGCTCGACGCCGACGTCCTGACCGAGCTGGAGCAGGAACTCCAGTGGCTGACCGAGGACCGCCGGATCAAGGACATCGAAGGGGTCGCCGATCTCCTTCGAGTCCTCGGTCCGCTCACCGACGCGGAGTTGGCCGAGCGCGGCGCCCAGCCGCCCTGGGCTCCGGAGCTGTCCGCCGCCCGCCGGGCCATCCGGGTCCGGATCGGCGGAGCGGACCACTGGGCCGCGATCGAGGACGCAGGACGGCTGCGCGACGCACTGGGCACCGCCCTCCCGGTGGGTGTCCCCGAGGCTTTCACCGAACCGGTGAAGGACCCACTCGGCGATCTTCTCGCCCGATACGCGCGTACGCACGGCCCGTTCACCTCCACCGAGGCCGCCACCCGTTTCGGCCTCGGCACCGCTGTCACGGACGGCGCGCTGCAGCGGCTCGCCGCGACCGGCCGGATCGTCCAGGGCGAGTTCCACCCCGCCGGCATCGGCCAGGAGTGGTGCGACGCCACCGTGCTGCGCCGGCTGCGCCGCCGCTCGCTCGCCGCGCTCCGACATGAGCTGGAGCCGGTCCCGCCCGCCGCCCTCGCCGGCTTCCTTCCGCAGTGGCAGCACCTGGGCAACAACAGCCTGCGCGGCATCGACGGACTGGCCCGCGCCATCGAACAGTTGCAGGGTGCGCCCGTCCCGGCGTCGGCCCTGGAGAAACTGATCCTGCCGGGCCGGGTCACCGGCTACTCCCCCGCGCTGCTGGACGAGCTGACCACCACCGGCGAGGTCGTCTGGGCCGGTGCGGGTGCCCTTCCCGGCAAGGACGGCTGGCTGTCCCTCTACCTCGCCGACAGCGCACCCCTGCTCCTCCCGCCCCCGCACCCGCTCGAGCTGAGCGCATTGCACGAATCCGTCCTGACGGCCCTGACCGGCGGATACGGACTGTTCTTCCGGCAAATCGCCGACCAGGTCCGCGCCACCACCCACCCGGACTGCACCGACCCGCAACTGGCCGATGCAGTCTGGGACCTGGCCTGGTCGGGCCGGCTCACCAATGACACGCTCGCCCCGCTGCGTTCGCTCCTCGGCTCCGGTCGCACGGCAGGATCGACCGCCCACCGCGCCAAACGGAGCGTCCCGCGCGGGCGTTACGGCTCACTCACCGGCGCCGCCCGGCCCGTGTCCCGCACCGGCCCGCCCACCGTCTCGGGCCGCTGGTCCCTGCTGCCCGCCACCGAACCCGACCCCACGCACCGTGCGCACGCGCTGGCCCGCACACTCCTCGACCGCCACGGGGTGGTGACCCGCGGCGCGGTCCAGGCCGAAGGCGTCGAGGGCGGCTTCTCCGCTACGTACCGCGTCCTCTCCGCCTTCGAGGACAACGGGCAGGCCCGGCGCGGCTATGTCGTCGAGGGCCTGGGAGCGGCCCAGTTCGCGATGGACGGCGCGGTCGACCGGCTGCGTGCCACGTCCACCGCCCGCGACCGTACGGAGCCGGGAGCCGCACCCCACGCCCTGGTCCTCGCCGCGGCGGACCCGGGCAATGCCTATGGCGCGGCCCTGCCCTGGCCCGAACCGCCGGACGGCGCCGGGCACAAGCCCGGCCGCAAGGCGGGCGCCCTGGTGGTGCTGGTCGACGGCGAGCTGGCGATGTACATGGAGCGTGGCGGCAAGACGCTGCTGGCCTGGCCCACCGACCCGGAGGACCCGGCACTCCTCGCGGCAGCCGGGGCACTGGCGGCAGCCGCCCGTGCGGGGGCGCTCGGCACGGTCACGGTGGAGCGCACCAACGGCGCCTCGTCCCTGACCTCCCCGCTCGGCCGCACGCTGGAGGCGGCCGGATTCCTGGCCACCCCGAGGGGACTCCGCCTGCGCGCCTGAACCACCTGCGCACCTCACGCCTTGTACGCCACTCCGCCCGTCCCCAACACCACCCGCGCCCAGCACGCCACACTCCCCACCCGACCCCGCATCATGGAGGCATGCCCGAAGGAGACACCGTCCTGCAGACCGCCAAACGTCTGCACACCGCACTCGCCGGCCGGGTCCTCACCCACTCCGACCTGCGCGTCCCCCGGTTCGCCACAGCCGACCTCACCGGCCGGACGGTTCTGGACGTCACCTCGCGCGGCAAGCATCTCCTCACCCGTATCGAGGGCGGCCTGACCCTCCACAGCCATCTGCAGATGGACGGCGCCTGGCGGATCTATGCTCCGGGCGAGCGCTGGCGCGGCGGCCCTGCTCACCAGATCCGCGCCGTCCTCGCCAACGCGGAACACACCGCCGTCGGCTACCGGCTCCCCGTCCTCGAACTCCTCCGCACCCGGGACGAGGAGAAGGCGGTCGGTCATCTCGGCCCCGATCTGCTGGGCCCCGACTGGAACGCCGAAACCGCTCTGCACAATCTGCTCAGCGACCCCGCCCGTCCCCTGGGCGAGGCCCTCCTGGACCAGCGCAACCTGGCCGGAATCGGCAACATCTACAAGGCCGAGCTCTGCTTCCTCGCCCGTGCGACCCCCTGGCTCCCCATCGGCGACCTGGCCGCCCCCGCCGCCCGTCTTGTCACCACGGCCAAACAGCTCCTCGAAGCCAACCGCGACCGTCCCATGCGCACGACCACCGGCGCAGCGCCCCGCGGATACGGCGCGAACGAACGGCTCTGGGTCTACGGAAGGACCAACCGCCCCTGCCTGCGCTGCGGCACGCCCATCCGCACAGCCGATCAGGACGCCCGCCCCACCTACTGGTGCCCGCGTTGCCAATCGGGCCCCACAAGCTAGTTGACGATCCGTCAGATTCGGTCGTACCGTCCGGTCATGTCCCTCACCGCGTACGACCTCACGGGCCGCTCCGCGTTCATCACCGGCGCGGCGGGTGGCATCGGCCGCGCAGGCGCCATCCTGCTCGCAGCGGCGGGCGCCACCGTGCACTGCGCGGACCGCGACGAGAAGGGCCTGCTGGAGACCCGGGACCTGATCGCCGAAGCCGGTGGCACATCCCGCATCCACGCCCTCGATGTCACCGACCGCAGTCGGATCAGGGCCGCGGTGGCCGCCGCGGGCAAGCTCGACATCCTGGCCGCCGTTGCCGGAATCATGCATACGAGCAGCGTCCTGGAGACCGCGGACGACGACCTTGATCGCGTCCTCTCGGTCAATTTCAAGGGCGTTCTGTACGCCTGTCAGGAAGTTGCCCGCAGCATGATCGCGCGCGGCGAACCCGGCTCGCTGATCACCATGGCCTCGGGAGCGGTCGACGCCGCGAGCCCCGGGCTGCTCTGCTACAGCGCGGCCAAGGCGGCGGTCGTCCAGCTGACGAAGACCCTCGCAACCGAGTTGGGGCCTCATTCCATCCGTGTCAACGCCGTCGCCCCGGGCTGGATCCGTACGCCCATGACCGCCCGCCACGACGCGGAACAACAACAACGGGCGGAGGCCACAATGGCGCGGATTTCCCCGCTCGGCCGGGTCGGCGAGCCCGAGGACGTCGCCCACACCCTGGTCTATCTGGCATCCGATGCGTCGGCCTTCATGACCGGTCAGATCCTCCGCCCGAACGGCGGCGTAGCCATGCCCTGGTAGTCCGCCAGGCCCGGCCACCACACCGCATCCCAACAGCGGACCATCGATTCACGCACCGCCTCCCAAGTGCGGACCACCGCCCCAGGCACCGCGTCCCGATGTCGGACCACCAACCCGCACACCGCATCCCAAGAGCAGACCACCGCCCCGCATCCGCCCCGCTCGCCCCCGTCGGCCCAGCGGTCGCGGCCACATGCACCGGCAGGAGGCTCAGCCCCCATCCGCCCGCCGCCACCGCACCCTCGACAAGCCCCGCATGGGCCGGTTCCAGCACGAGCCGCAGCACGGCCCACCACCACACCCCGCCGAGAACGAGCGCCGGCACCCATCGCCGTACCATGGCTGCCTCCTCCGGCCGAACCTAGTCCGGCCCGCTCGCCCGGCGGGAGGGCGCACCGGTGCACCACCGGCGCGCAGTGCGCTGCCGCAGACCGTTGTGCGCTCTCCGCCCGGGACATCCGGGCTTGCTCCGGATCACGGCTCCACCCGGGCCCGAGGCACTCAGGCACCCGGGCGCAGGCCGCATCGAGACACGTCAGGCCACGTCAGACCATGTCGGGTCACCCGTGATCTTCCTGATCGATGCCTCCTACTCGCAGTCTCACCCAGAGACTCCCGAGCCGCATCCAGAACAGACCATGCCCACCCACCCCGGACCATGCAGGAGCCCCGGCCGCCCCCTGAGGGGCCGACCGGGGCTCCGCTTCACACCGGACCTCGCGGGTCAGGCGGCGACGACATCCACCGCTTCCGCGGGCGCCTTGATGGTCACCCGTCCCGTCGGCACACCTGCCACCGACGTCACGGAGACGGAATTGAGCATTGGACGTACCGGCACAGGCACCGGATCGCTGGCTGCTGCCGACTCGGCCAGTTCGGCCAGCGACAGCTCATCGCTCACTTCACGCATGAGCTCGGACATCCGTACGTCAAGCGCGTCGCAAATAGCGGAGAGCAGCTCGGAGGATGCCTCCTTCTGCCCCCGCTCCACCTCGGAGAGATAGCCGAGCGAGACTCGGGCGGACGAGGAGACTTCGCGCAGAGTACGGCCTTGGCGCTGGCGCTGCCGACGCAGCACGTCACCAAGCAGGCGACGGAGCAGAATCATCGGTGGCTCCCTCCTCGGACCGCGTAGCCGCATCCTTCACGCCCCACCGTACCGCCTTGCGCCGCGGCCGTGCGGGGAGCGATGTCGTGTTCACTCAGGGCTGCAAACATCAATTCCCCCCGTTCTGTTCCGTATCCTGTGCGCTTGCATTCTTGCCGAGTTCGGCGGAGAGCAATGCCAGCACGCTCCGTACACTCTCTCTACGGATGTCCGCACGCCCGCCGTTCAATCGCAGCGCGGTCACATTCTCCGCGCCGTCCGGCCCGGCCACCGCAACATAGACCGTGCCGACGGGTTTGCCGTCCTGCGGCTCGGGGCCCGCAACGCCGGTGGTGGCCATACCCCAGTCTGCCCCGAGAACGCGGCGCACACCTGCCGCCATCTGCCGCGCCACCTCCGGGTCGACCGCACCGCGCTCCGCCAGGAGGACACCGTCGACACCCAGCAAATCCCGCTTCAGGGGCGTTGCGTACGCCGTCACGGACCCGCGGAAGGAGTTCGAGGCACCCGGTACGGATGTCAGCTCCGCCGCGACCAGACCGCCGGTCAGCGACTCGGCGACGGCAAGAGTCTCACCGCGATCCACGAGCAGCTCCAGCACCCGGGCCGCGGCAGTCACCGCTCGGCCTCCGCCGAACCACGGGCACCCGGGGCCCCGGAGACCGGCCCTGCCCCCTCAGCGGCCCCGGACACCCCGGGCCTCGCAGATACCCCGGACACCGCAGCCGATCCGGACCCCCCAGCAGCCTCCGCCGCGGCGGCCCGCTCGGCCGCGAGCCCCTGGCGTCGCAGCACGACGGCCTGGCGCACATAGTCGAGCCCCGTGACGACCGTCAGCACGACAGCCACTGCCATCACCCAGAAGCGCAGAGTGGCAAGTGGACCGGTCAGCGCCAGGACGTACATCCCGACGGCCGTCCCCTGCGCCAGAGTCTTCATCTTCCCGCCGCGACTGGCCGGGATCACCGCATGCCGTATCACCCAGAACCGCATCAGCGTGATGCCGATCTCGCGGAAGAGGATCACGCCCGTGACCCACCAGGGCAGATCGCCGAGATACGACAGACAGATCAGCGCCGCACCCATGATCGCCTTGTCCGCGATCGGGTCGGCGATCTTCCCGAAGTCGGTGACCAGGTTGTATGTGCGCGCGAGATGACCGTCGAACAGGTCGGTGATCATGGCGATGGCGAACGCCGCCCAGGCGAACGACCGCCAGGCCGGGTCGTAGCCGCCGTTGTGCAGGAGCAGCATCACGAATCCGGGCACCAGCACCAGCCGCAGCATGGTGAGCAGATTGGCGATGTTCCACAGGCTGGCCTGGTTGACGGCCGCAGTACCCAGCTTGCCGCCGCGGACCGGCTTCGCGCCGGAGCCGCCTGCCGCGGATGCCGGGACTCCCGTCATCTGGCCGCCTCCACGAGCTCGGAACACTCGGCCACCAGGTCCACTCCTTCGGTGCCCACAACCTTTGCCTCGACCATACGGCCGGGCACGAGGCCCTCGCGTGCGGTGAAGAGCACCTGGCCGTCCGTTTCGGGGGCCTGGTGTGCCGCGCGCCCCACCGCACCGTCCTCTTCGTCCACGGACTCGACCAGCACCTGCAGGGACTCACCCAGGCGCTCCTCGGCGCGCTGCGAGGTCAGTTCCTCGGCCAGCTGCGAGATGTGCGCGAGCCGCTCCGCGATGACGTCGGCGTCCAGCTTGTTCCCGTAACCGACCGCCTCGGTGCCCTCCTCGTCGGAGTAGCCGAAGACGCCGATGGCGTCGAGCCTGGCGCCGGTGAGGAAGCGTTCCAGCTCCGCCAGGTCGGCCTCGGTCTCGCCGGGGAAGCCCACGATGAAGTTGGAGCGGGCACCGGCCTGCGGCGCCTTGCTACGGATGGTGTCCAGGAGCTCCAGGAAGCGGTCGGTGTCACCGAAGCGGCGCATCGCCCGCAGCACGCCGGGGGCCGAGTGCTGGAAGGACAGGTCGAAGTACGGGGCGACCTTGGGGGTCGAGGTCAGTACGTCGATGAGGCCCGGCCGCATCTCCGCCGGCTGAAGATAGCTGACCCGGATCCGCTCGATCCCCTCGACGTCGGCGAGCTCCGGCAGCAGCGTCTCGAGCAGCCGGATGTCGCCGAGGTCCTTGCCGTACGAGGTGTTGTTCTCGGAGACCAGCATGACCTCCTTCACGCCCTGCTCGGCCAGCCAGCGGGTCTCTCCCAGCACGTCCGACGGGCGGCGCGAGATGAAGGAGCCGCGGAAGGAAGGGATGGCGCAGAAGGAGCAACGGCGGTCGCAGCCGGAGGCGAGCTTCACCGAGGCGACGGGGCTGGTGCCCAGCCGACGGCGCAGGGGCGCCCGCGGCCCGGAGACCGGAGCAACTCCGTCCGGAAGGTCCTCGGGAGCGGGGGCCGGTGCGGCCTCCTGTGCGTGCCCCGGCAGGGCCACGGCGGCGTCCTGCCGCTCGGCCGGGCTGATCGGCAGGAGCTTGCGGCGGTCGCGCGGGGTGTGCGAGGCGTGAATGCCACCGTTGAGGATGGTCTGAAGGCGGTCGGAGATGTCGGCGTAGTCGTCGAATCCGAGGACGCCGTCCGCCTCGGGCAGGGCCTCGGCGAGGTCCTTGCCGTAGCGCTCGGCCATGCAGCCGACGGCGACCACGGCCTGGGTTCTGCCGTGGTCCTTCAGATCATTGGCTTCGAGCAGGGCATCGACGGAGTCCTTCTTGGCGGCCTCGACGAATCCACAGGTGTTGACGACGGCGACATCCGCGTCGGAGGCATCCTCGACGAGCTCCCAGCCGTCCGCTGCCAAGCGGCCTGCGAGCTCCTCCGAGTCCACCTCGTTACGGGCGCAGCCAAGAGTGACAAGGGCGACGGTACGGCGTTCGGGCATGGGCTCAAGACTACTTTGTCCCAGCACTCGCCCTGCCGTGCAGGGTTCCACCGTCACACCGAGTGACAAGGCAGGCGAGCGCCCGGCAGGATTGCCGGGCGCTCGCCGTGTTGCTGATCCGCTTGGGAAACCGTGCGTGCAGGGGTCAGCCGACCGCCGGGTCGCCCTTCGTGTACGAGAGCCGCTCGACCTGGCCCGGCTGGAACTTGTCCTCGACCTTCTTGCCGTTCACAAAGAGCTCGATGGACCCGGCGTCACCGAGGACGAGGTCGACTCGCTCCTGGTCCTGGAAGGTCTTGGACTGGCCCTGCAGCAGCAGCCCGTCGAAGAGCAGCCGCCCGTTGTGGTCCTTGGCGGAGATCCAGCTCTTGCCCTGGCTGGCACTGAGCTTCACCGTCACCTTGTCCCTGGGTGCCGCGGCGATGGCACTGTCGGAGGGCTGCGGCTTGGGGTCGACGGGCTTGTTGGTCTTCGGCTTGGGGCTCTTCGTGTTGGGCGTCGAGCCCTCCGCGACCTGTGTGGTCGTGGAGCCGTCGTCGCCGCCCTTGAAGAAGGTGAAGCCGACGAATCCGACGACGACGACGATCGCGGCGACCATGGCCGCCGTCCAGTTGGGCCGACGGGGTTCGGAACGGATTCTCTCGGCCTCGAACAGCGGCGCCGCGGGCGTGGGTGCGGGACGGCCGCCGTGCTCGGCGTCGTACTGCGAAACCAGCGGTTCCGGATCGGTCCCGACGGCACGCGCCAAGGTACGGATATGGCCGCGCGCATACACGTCGCCGCCACAGCGGGAGAAGTCGTCCTCTTCGATCGCGTGCACGATGGGGATGCGCACCCGGGTGGACGAACTGATCTCTTCGACCGTGAGACCTGCGGCGATACGAGCCTGCTGGAGCACTCGACCGATCGAAGGCCGGTCGTCTTCGGGGGAGTTGCCGATGGACACGGGGGCGCCTTTCGAGCGTGAGCCACCTGCTGGGTGTTCAGTCTAGGGGGGGTACGAAAGGGTGGGGCAACCGGGAGGAAGGACTTTGTACGCCATCAGACTCGAACGCCGTCCGATTCTCTGGGCCACCCCGAGAAGGACAATCTTGCCGCCCCTCCCTTCAACTTGACGTACGACCCGACGAAACGGTTGCCCGTTCTTCTCCTACGAAGCGGTTTCCCCGCGGATCAGTGCCAACACCCCGTCCAGCTCGTCCGGTTTCACCATGACGTCGCGCGCCTTGGATCCCTCGCTCGGCCCGACGATGTTCCTCGACTCCATCAGGTCCATCAGCCGGCCGGCCTTGGCGAAGCCGACCCGCAGCTTGCGCTGAAGCATCGAGGTGGACCCGAACTGGGTGGAGACGACCAGTTCGGCGGCCTGGCAGAGCAGATCCAGGTCGTCGCCGATGTCCTCGTCGATCTCCTTCTTCTTGGCGGTGCCGACCACCACGTCCTCGCGGAAGACCGGCGCCATCTGATCCTTGCAGTGCTGGACGATGGCCGCGACCTCGTCCTCGGTGACGAAGGCGCCCTGCATACGGGTGGGCTTGTTGGCACCCATCGGCAGGAACAGACCGTCACCCTTTCCGATGAGCTTCTCGGCGCCGGGCTGGTCGAGGATGACGCGGCTGTCGGCCAGCGAAGACGTCGCGAAGGCGAGTCGGGAGGGCACATTCGCCTTGATCAGACCGGTGACGACGTCGACCGAGGGCCGCTGGGTCGCAAGCACCAGGTGGATACCGGCAGCGCGGGCCAGCTGGGTGATACGGACGATGGCGTCCTCCACATCCCGGGGAGCGACCATCATCAGGTCGGCCAGCTCATCGACGATCACCAGCAGATACGGGTACGGCGAGAGCTCGCGCTCGCTGCCCTCCGGCGGCTTGACCTTGCCGTTGCGGACGGCCTGGTTGAAGTCGTCGATGTGCCGGTACCCGAACGCGGCGAGGTCGTCGTACCGGAGGTCCATCTCCCGCACGACCCACTGGAGGGCCTCGGCGGCGCGCTTGGGATTGGTGATGATCGGCGTGATCAGGTGCGGGATGCCCTCGTACGCGGTCAGCTCGACCCGCTTGGGGTCGACCAGCACCATCCGTACGTCGTCCGGCGTCGCCCGCACCATGACCGAGGTGATCAGACAGTTGATGCAGGACGACTTGCCGGAACCGGTCGCACCGGCCACCAGCACGTGCGGCATCTTCGCCAGGTTGGCCATCACATATCCGCCCTCGACGTCCTTGCCGAGCGCGACCAGCATCGGATGGTCGTCCTCGGCGGCGTCCGCGAGGCGCAGCACATCTCCGAGGTTGACCATCTCCCGGTCGGTGTTGGGGATCTCGATGCCGACCGCCGACTTACCCGGAATCGGGGAGATGATCCGGACGTCGGGACTGGCGACTGCGTACGCGATGTTCTTGGCGAGCGCGGTGATCCGCTCGACCTTCACCGCGGGACCGAGCTCCACCTCGTACCGCGTGACCGTGGGTCCGCGGGTGAAGCCGGTGACGGCGGCGTCGACCTTGAACTCGGTGAAGACGTTCGTCAGGGACGCGACGATCGCGTCGTTGGCGGCGCTGCGGGTCTTGCCGGGCCCGCCGCGTTCCAGCAGGTCGAGCGAGGGCAGGGAGTACGTGATGTCGCCGGAGAGCTGCAGCTGTTCGGCGCGGGCGGGCAACGGCTGGGACTGCGACCGGTCGGGCGCGGGCTTCGTCAGATCGGGTACGCCGCCCGAGGGCACCGCCCCCTTCGCCGGTTTCCCTCCCCCGCCGGCGGGTTCGCCCTCCCTGGCACCCGGCACCGGCGTGCCTGGGCGTTCGCGCTCGACGGAGACGCCCTGTGTGAGGTCGGCGACGATCGGCGAGGGCGGCATGCCGTTGAGCACGGCCCCGTCGAGCGCGGCGGCCGCGGCGGCCGCGACATCCACCGCGTCCATGGTGCGGTTCATCGTGGGCTGCACGGAAGGCCTGCGCGGCCTGCGGCGCTTGGAGAGCGCGTCGGCCTCCGTCTGGTCGGGGTCGTACTCCGCAGGCGCTTCGGAGCGGCGTGCTGCGGAGCGACGGGAGCGGGCGGGCAGCGCCTCGCGCCACTGCTCGTCGTAGCGCTCGTCGTCGCTCTCCTCTTCCGCGTCGGGGTCGTACACCGGGTCGAGGATGCCCAGTTTGGTGCCGAGCAGCCGGAGCCGTTGCGGAATGGCGTTCACCGGGGTGGCGGTGACGACCAGCAGTCCGAAGACGGTGAGCAGCAGCAGCAGCGGTACGGCGAGGACCTCGCCCATCGTGTAGACCAGCGGTTTGGAGGCCGCCCAGCCGATGAGTCCGCCCGCGTCCTGCATCGCCGTGGTGCCGTCTCCCCGGCCGGGCGATCCGCACGCGATGTGGACCTGTCCGAGCACCCCGATGACCAGGGCGGAGAGCCCGATGACGATGCGGCCGTTGGCCTCGGGCTTCTCTGGGTAGAGGATCAGCCGTACGCCGATGGCGCCGAGCAGTATCGGTACGAGCAGATCGAGCCGGCCGAAGGCTCCGGTGACGAGCATCTCGACGAGGTCGCCGACGGGCCCGCGCAGATTCGACCAGGTACCCGCGGCGACGACCAGTGCGAGACCGAGCAGCAGCAGCGCGATGCCGTCCTTGCGGTGCGCGGGATCGAGTCCCTTGGCACCACGCCCTATGCCACGGAACATCGCGCCGACGGCGTGGGCCGCACCGAGCCAGACGGCGCGCGCCAGGCGGTACACACCGCCGGTGGGCGACGGTGCCGGTTTGGGCGCGGCCGCCTTCTTGGCCACCGCCTTCTTGGCGGGGGCCTTCTTCGCGGGCGCGGTCTTCTTCGCGGCGGTCTTCTTCGCGGGTGAGGCTTTCTTGGCCGGCCCCGCGGTACGGCCGACGCGCTTCGCGGTGCCCGCCGTGCCCTGGGAACCCTTGCCGGACGTACGTGAGGCCATGGTGCCGAGGTTACCGGTGTCGACGGCCGTGAACACGTGTGCCTGCCGCTTCACCCGACCGTGTCGCTGCACAGAGGCAGGAAACTGACGTGTCCTCACGCCACCGCGCCGCTGAATGCCCCTGCCGCCGAACCGTCGAACGGCCGAGACGGCAGGGCAGTTGGGCCGAGCGTCCCGACAACCGCCCGTTCCTCGGCCTGAGGTCGTACCGCCGGACCGCTCCCCGCCATGGAGTCGCGGAGCAGTACGACGCTACGAGGGAAGGGCTGCCGCGCCGCTGCCGGTGCCGGGCTCCAGCGCGTCCAGTGCCCGGCGCAGGCCGGTCAGCTTGCGTTCCAGATGGGCGGCGGTGGCCACGGCCGCGGCGTCCGCCGACTCGTCGTCGAGCTGCTTGGAGAGCGCTTCGGCCTGCTCCTCGACGGCCGCGAGCCGCGCCGAAAGCTCGGCCAGCAGCCCTGCGGCCTCATTCTCGTGGCCCGCGCTGCCGCTGGCATCGCCCTCCAGTTGGAGCCGCAGCAGCGCCGCCTGCTCGCGCAGCTTGCAGTTCTTCATGTAGAGCTCGACAAAGACCGAAACCTTGGCCCGCAGCACCCACGGGTCGAACGGCTTCGAGATGTAGTCCACCGCGCCCGCCGCGTAACCCCTGAAGGTGTGATGCGGACCGTGATTGATCGCGGTGAGGAAGATGATCGGGATGTCCCGGGTCCGTTCTCGCCGCTTGATGTGCGCGGCGGTCTCGAAACCGTCCATGCCTGGCATCTGGACGTCCAGCAGAATGACCGCAAAGTCGTCCGTGAGCAGCGCTTTGAGCGCTTCCTCCCCTGACGATGCCCGTACCAGTGTCTGATCGAGCGCAGAGAGGATGGCCTCCAGCGCCAGCAGATTCTCCGGCCGGTCATCGACCAGGAGGATCTTGGCCTTCTGCACCATGGCCCGTCCTCCTCGCCCCGGAATTGCACCGGGCGCCGCCCCAGGGGACGACTCCCTTACGCCGTCCGTCCTTGTGCCGGTCATGGTAGCCGCACCCCGCCCGTCACCACACCCTGTCACCGCGATGTCACTGTGCACGCAACAGAAACGCGGTGGGGGACCAGAAGGTTCCCCGTACAGCGCCTTCTCACACCCCTGCGAGCACAGCCGCTCATCAACTCATCGCAATTCTCTCAGTCAATGATCACTCTCCGCGCATCCACTGCTCCATCACGGAAAGAAGATGATCGGGATCGACAGGCTTGGTGACATAGTCGGAAGCGCCGGATTCGATCGCCTTCTCCCGGTCACCCTTCATGGCCTTCGCGGTCAGCGCGACGATCGGCAGCCCGGCGAACTGCGGCATCCTGCGGATCGCCGCCGTCGTGGCATAGCCGTCCATCTCCGGCATCATGATGTCCATCAGTACGACCGTCACATCGTCGTGCTGTTCCAGGACTTCGATGCCCACACGGCCGTTCTCCGCGTACAGGACCGAAAGACCGTGCTGCTCCAGCACGCTGGTGAGTGCGAAGACGTTACGGATGTCGTCGTCGACGATCAGCACCTTCTCGCCGTGGAACCGGAACGTCCTGCGGACCTCCGGTTCCTCCTGCCCGGCAAGCGTCCACGGCTCCTGCGGAACAGCCGGGGCGGCGGCGCGGGACGGCGGCGCGGGCCGCCGCTCCGCGCTCCCCAGGGTCTTGCGGCGACGCCGCATCAGCCCGGCGGCACCCGCCGAATCGTGCACGGTGGCCGTCGAGTCGGCGCCCGGACCGGCCTCCGGAAGCAGACGTTCCTCGACTGCGGCACCGTGTGCCTCGATGGGCCCAGGACCGATCTGCGGATAGCCCTGCGGCGGCAACTCGCTCGGGTGCAGCGGCAGATAGAGCGTGAACGTCGAGCCGCGGCCCGGCTCGCTCGCCGCGTGGATCTCGCCGCCCAGCAGCCGGGCGATCTCCCGGCTGATGGACAGGCCGAGCCCCGTACCGCCGTACTTGCGACTGGTCGTACCGTCCGCTTGCTTGAACGCCTCGAAGATCACCAGCATCTTGCTGGACGCGATCCCGATACCGGTGTCGGTGACCGAGAAGGCGATCAGATCGGCATCGGCATCACGCAGCGAGCCAGCCTCCAGAAGCTGCTCACGGATGGCGTTCGGCACATCCTCGTTGGCGTGCCGGATCACCAGCTCGACCGCCCCGCTGTCGGTGAACTTCACCGCGTTGGAAAGGAGATTGCGCAGCACCTGGAGCAGCCGCTGCTCGTCCGTGTGCAGCGTCGCGGGCAGCTCCGGCGAGACCCGTACGGAGAAATCGAGCCCCTTCTCCGCGGTGAGCGGCCGGAATGTCGCCTCCACATAGTCGACCAGCTGGACAAGTGCGATCCGCGTCGGGCTGACGTCCATCTTGCCCGCCTCGACCTTCGTCAGATCGAGGATGTCATTGATCAGCTGAAGCAGATCGGAACCGGCTCCATGGATCGTCTCGGCGAACTCCACCTGCTTCGGCGAGAGATTGCCCTCAGCGTTGTCCGCGAGCAACTTGGCCAGAATGAGCAGCGAGTTGAGCGGGGTACGCAACTCGTGCGACATGTTCGCCAGGAATTCGGACTTGTAGCGCATCGAGACCGCGAGCTGCTCGGCACGCTCCTCCAGGACCTGCCGGGCATCCTCGATCTCGGTGTTCTTGACCTCGATGTCGCGGTTCTGCTGGGCCAGCAGCTCGGCCTTCTCCTCCAGTTCGGCGTTGGAGGCCTGAAGTGCCTTCTGCCGGTTCTCCAGCTCCTGTGAACGGTCCCGCAATTGCTCCGCCAGCTCCTGCGACTGCTCAAGGAGCTTCTCGGTCTTCGTATTGACACTGATGGTGTTGACGCTCGTCGCGATCATCTCGGCGAGCTGATTGAGGAAGTCCCGCTGGATATGGGTAAACGGCTGGAAGGAGGCCAGCTCGATCACACCGAGAACCTTCCCCTCGAAGAGCACCGGCAGCACGATCACATGCGCGGGCGGTGCCTCACCGAGCCCGGAGGAAATCTTCAGATAACCCGGCGGAACATTGTCCACCTGGATGGTCCGCTTCTCCTCCGCCGCCGTGCCGATGAGCGTCTCACCGGGCCGGAAGGATGTCGGCATCGATCCCGCCGAGTATCCGTAGCTGCCCCTCATACGGAGTTCGTACGAGCTGTCCTTGTCGCTGTCCGATCCCACCGCGTCGGTGTCACCGGTCGCCATGGCCAGGAAGAACGCACCGTGCTGCGCGGAGACGACCGGGGTCAGCTCGCTCATGATCAGCGAGGCCACGTCGTCGAGATCGCGCCGCCCCTGCATCAGACCGGAGATCCGGGCAAGATTGCCCTTCAGCCAGTCCTGCTCCTTGTTGGTGGCCGTGGTGTCACGCAGGTTGGCGATCATCGTATTGATGTTGTCCTGCAGGGCCTGGATCTCGCCGGCCGCATCCACATCGATCTTGAGGTTGAGATCGCCGCGGGTCACCGCGGTGGCGACGGCCGCGATGGCCCGCACCTGGCGGGTGAGGTTGCCGGCCATCTCGTTCACGGACTCGGTGAGGTCGCGCCAGGTGCCGTCGACGTCCCGTACCCGGGCCTGGCCGCCCAGCTGCCCCTCCGTGCCCACCTCGCGGGCGACCCGGGTCACCTGCTCGGCGAACGAGGACAGCTGGTCGACCATCGTGTTGATGGTGTTCTTCAGCTCCTGGATCTCACCGCGGGCGTCGATGTCGATCTTCTTGGTGAGGTCGCCCTTGGCGATGGCCGTGGTGACCGTGGCGATCTGGCGCACCTGACCGGTGAGATTGGACGCCATCGAGTTCACGGACTCGGTGAGGTCCTTCCACGTACCGGAGACGCCCGGAACGCGTGCCTGGCCGCCCAGCTCACCCTCCGTGCCCACCTCGCGGGCAACTCGCGTCACCTCGTCGGCGAACGAGGACAGCGTCGTCACCATCGTGTTGACGGTGTCGGCGAGCTCGGCGACCTCGCCGCGCGCCTCGACGGTGACCTTCTTCGTCAGATCGCCGTTGGCGACCGCGGACGAGACCCGGGAGATGTTCCGCACCTGACTGGTCAAGTTGTTGGCCATCAGGTTGACGTTGTCGCTGAGGTCCTTCCAGATACCGGTCGCACCACGCACCCGGGCCTGACCGCCCAGGATGCCCTCGGTACCCACCTCGCGGGCGACCCGCGTCACCTCGTCGGCGAAGTTGAGCAGCTGGTCGACCATGGTGTTGACGGTCGTGACCAGTTCGAGGATCTCGCCCTTGGCGTCGACCGTGATCTTCTTGGAGAGATCGCCCTTGGCGACCGCTGTGGTGACCTCGGCGATGTTACGGACCTGCAGGGTCAGGTTGTTGGCCATGCCGTTGACGGACTGGGTGAGGTCCTTCCACGTACCGGACACCCCCTGCACCTCGGCCTGGCCGCCGAGGATGCCTTCCGTACCCACTTCACGGGCGACCCGCGTCACCTGTTCGGCGAAGTTCGAGAGCTGGTCCACCATCGTGTTGAGGGTGTTCTTCAGCTCCAGGATCTCGCCGCGCGCGTCAACATCGATCTTCTGCGACAGGTCACCGCGCGCCACCGCCGTGGCGACCTGGGCGATGTTACGGACCTGAGCGGTGAGGTTTCCCGCCATGCCGTTGACCGAATCGGTCAGATCACGCCACACACCGGCCACGCCGGGCACCTGCGCCTGCCCGCCGAGCCGTCCGTCGGTGCCCACCTCGCGGGCGACCCGCGTCACCTGCTCGGCGAAGGCGGAGAGCTGGTCGACCATCGTGTTGATGGTGTTCTTCAGCTCCAGGATCTCGCCGCGCGCGTCAACATCGATCTTCTGCGACAGGTCGCCCCGTGCCACCGCCGTGGTCACCTGTGCGATCTGGCGCACCTGGGAGGTCAGATTCCCCGCCATGAAGTTGACGGAGTCGGTGAGCTCCTTCCACGTACCGGAAACGCCGTCGACCCGCGCCTGGCCACCGAGGCGGCCCTCCGTACCCACGTCACGCGCCATCCGTGTGACCTGATCAGCGAAGGACGACAGCTGCGCCACCATCGTGTTGACGGTGTTCTTCAGCTCCAGCATCTCGCCCGCGACATCGACGGTGACCTTCTGCGAGAGGTCACCGTTGGCGACCGCGGTCGTCACCTGCGCGATGTCGCGCACCTGCCCCGTAAGGTTCCGGAACGCCGTGTTCACCGAGTCCGTGAGGTCCTTCCAGGTCCCCGCCGCACCCGGCACCTCGGCCTGACCGCCCAGCCGGCCCTCGACGCCGACCTCTCGGGCCACCCGGGTCACTTCCGAACCGAAGGACTGGAGCTGGTCCACCATCGTGTTGACGGTGTTCTTCAGCTCCAGCATCTCGCCGGCCACGTCGACGGTGACCTTCTGCGTCATGTCGCCGCTCGCCACCGCCGTGGTCACCTGCGCGATGTCGCGCACCTGAGTCGTCAGGTTCCGGAAGACCGTGTTCACCGAGTCGGTGAGGTCCTTCCAGGTCCCCGCCGCCCCCGGCACCTGCGCCTGACCGCCGAGCAGCCCCTCGCCACCGACCTCGCTGGCCACCCGGGTCACTTCGTCGGCGAAGGTCCGCAGTGTCTCGGTCATCTGGTTGATGGTCTCGGCGAGCTGTGCGACCTCGCCGCGGGCGCTCACAGTGACCTTCTGGGACAGGTCACCATTGGCGACCGCGGTCGTCACCTCGGCAATCCCCCGCACCTGCGAGGTCAGGTTCCCGGCCATCGTGTTGACGGAGTCGGTGAGGTCCTTCCACACCCCGGCCACACCGGGCACGGTCGCCTGCCCGCCCAGCTCGCCCTCCGTGCCCACCTCGCGGGCGACCCGGGTCACCTCGGAGGAGAACGACGACAGCTGGTCGACCATCGTGTTGACGGTGTTCTTGAGCTGAAGCATCTCGCCGGCCACATGGACGGTGACCTTCCGCGACAGATCGCCCTTGGCGACCGCCGTCGTCACCAGGGCAATGTCCCGCACCTGCGCGGTCAGCCGGTACGCCATGGTGTTCACGGAGTCCGTGAGGTCCTTCCACGACCCGGACATCCCGCGCACCTGGGCCTGCCCGCCCAGCTTGCCCTCGGTACCCACCTCGACCGCGACCCGCGTCACCTGCTCGGTGAACGCCGACAGCTGGTCGACCAGGTTGTTGACCGTACGGGCGACCTTCAGGAACTCGCCGCGCAGCGGCCGTACCGTCTCATCGGCCGTGTGCGATCGCAGCTCCATCCGCTGTTCGAGATCACCGTCGGCCACCGCCGACAGCACCCGCCCGACCTCCGAGACCGGGCGAGCCAGATCGTCGACCAGCTCGTTGGCGGCGTCGATCGCGGCGGCCCAGGAACCCTCGCAGGCGCCCGTCTCCAGCCGCTCGGTGAGTTTCCCCTCACGTCCGACCACCCTCCGCACCCGGGCCAGCTCGCCGGTGAGATGGAGATTCCGGTCGGCGACTTCATTGAAGACCGCCGCGATCTCCGCCATCGCGCCGTCGCCCGAGACGGTCAGGCGCCTGCGGAAGTTCCCGTCGCGCATCGCCACCAGGCCTGCCAACAGTCTGTTGAGCGCTGCCGCGTCGACGTCGATGGTTCCATTGCGCTGCTTTTTCACGGACTGTCCGCCTTTTGTGCGCGTGCCTGTTCCCCGCGCCGCCACGCCAGACTCCACCGTGATCCCTCCCGCAGGGGTTGACCGTATCGCTCGGGCCTTATCTGGGAGCTTGCCCAGTTCCTCATTGGCTCACCACCACAGCCAACCGTCGACGGGTGACCATGCGGACGTCAAATCGTTGAAACGTACCAGGCCCGAACGAATCAGGGTGCAGCCTCCAACGGTTGTCCCACATCACCCTGTTGGGAAGCCCAAACTTGTCCGGTCACATGCCTGTTCCTGGTCGTTCCTGCCCGAAGTCGGCCCTCGTGTACCCGGCACCGAGACCGAGCGTCTAGCCTGGCAGGCGAATCGAAGCGGCGAGAAACGGGCACAGGACTCGGGGAAGCGACGAGACACCATATGGGGAGTGCTGTGATCACCGCGCGCGCGGCTGCCACCTTCGACCCGGCCGGGCGCTCCGTCGCGACCGCCCGCGCCTTTGTCCGTGACACTCTCCAGGGGTGGGGATACACGGATGTCGTCGACGACGCCGTCGTCCTCACCAGCGAGCTCGTGACCAACGCGGTGGTGCACGCAGGCACCGCCGCGGACGTGCTGTGCCTGCGCACGGAGGACGGCGTCCGGATCGAGGTCTCCGACCACTACCCGGAACGCGAGATCCCGCTCCAGAGCACAGGTCCGGATTTTGGCAGCCCGGACCGTGAGAACGGCCGGGGGCTGCTGCTCTGCGCGGCGCTCGCTTCCCGGTGGGGCGTCGAGTATTCGCCCACCCATAAACATGTCTGGTTCCAGCTCGATCTTCCCGAGCGCCCTGTGGGAATCCGCTCCGCCGGCCCCCTGCTGCCGGTCGGCCTGCTCCCGGTCGCCGACGAGCGCGTGCGGGTGGCCGTCGTCCAGATCGACAGCGCCGGTTCCATCGCCGCCTGGAACGAGGACGCCGCGTTCCTCTTCGGATACGCCGCGGAACAGGTCACCGGTAAGCAACTCACCGACTTCACCGCCTGGCCGCAGACACCCGGCACCAACACCGGCATCGTGGACGCACTGCAGCTCTCGCGCTGGGAAGGCAGTTATGGAATCCGCGGCGCCGACGGCCGCACCATCCCCGTCTACGCCTCGCATCTCCGGGTGCGCGACACCCACGGCGAACCGTCCACGGTCTGTCTGCTCGTCCGCGACTACGAACGTGCCGTGCTCCAGTCCCCGGTACGCACACCGGTCTCCGACGCAAATGCCGAGAGCCACAAGACGGACCCGTTCGAGATCTTCATCGGTTCCCCCGCCCCCGACGATCTCGACGGCCTGCTCCAGCGCACGGTCGAGCGGGCGCGCGACATGCTTGACGCCGATTCGGCCTTCCTGCTGCTGGCGACGGACGACGAAACGGAACTGGAGGTGCGGGCGACGACCGGTCTGCCCTCCGCCCGCCAGCGTTTCGCCCGGGTGCCGGTGGAGGCCGGTACCGGACGTTACGGATCCGCCCGGATGCCCGCCGTCCACGAAGACCTCGACAGCCTGCCCGGCGCCGTCCCTCTGCTCGGTGGCACGGGGATGCGCTCCGTCGTCACCGTCCCGCTGAAGGTCGAGGGTCGCCTCACGGGCTCGCTGGGTGTCGCCGCGGAAGCAGCAGGACGCTACTCCAACGAGGAGGCGCTACGCCTCCAGTTCGCCGCGGACCGCATTGCGCTGGCCGTCGAATCGGCCCGCCTGGGCGAGCTGGAACGCCTGCGCCGCGGTTCCCTCTCCTTCCTCGTCGAGGCCTCCGACCTGCTCGCGGGCACCCTCGACCGGGACCAGACCTTGGCGCTGATGGCCCAGATGACGGTCCCCACCCTGGCCACATGGTGCGCCGTCTACACGATCGCGGACCAGTCCTCGGAGCCGTATCTCTCCTATGTGCTGCATGAGGACGAGGAGCTCATCGACGGCCTCAAGGCCCTGCTCTCCAAGATCGCGCCTCCGGACCCCGTGCCGACCCCAGGTGCCCGTGTCTGGGCGGCCCCGTCAGAGGCCGCCCACCAGGCAGCTCTGCGCACCTCGATGCGTACGCTCGGCCTCGGTGAACCCGGCGGGCTAGGCTCCGGCATCCGTACGACGCTCGCCACCGCGGCCGCGGTGGGCGGGGAGACGGTGGTCCTGCCACTCGTCGCCCGAAACCGCGTCATCGGCATGCTCACGCTCGGGAAGCCCTCCGACGACCACTTCCGCCAGGAGATCCTGGAACTGGCCGAGGACCTCTCCCGCCGCGCCGCCCTCGCCCTCGACAACGCCCGCCTCTACTCGGAACGCATGGCGATCAGCCAGTCCTTGCAACGCAGCCTGCTGCCGCCGGGGTTGCCCGAGGTCCCCAATGTCGAGATCGAGGTCATCTACCGCGCGGCGGGCGAAGGCAACGAGGTCGGCGGCGACTTCTACGACGTCTTCCCGATCCGCGACGGCGCCTACGGCTTCGCCATCGGTGACGTCTGCGGTACGGGCCCGGAGGCCGCGGCCGTCACGGGCCTCGCCCGCCACGCCCTGCGCCTCCTCGCTCGCGAAGGCTTCGGCGGCCCGGCCGTTCTGGAGCGCCTCAACGCCGCCATCCTGGACGAAGGCGCCCGCAGCCGCTTCCTGACCCTTCTGTACGGGGAGCTGTGGCCCCAGGAAGACGGCAGCGCGCTCCTGAAGGTGGTCTGCGCGGGGCACCCACTGCCGTTGCGCCTGCGCCAGGACGGCTCGGTGGAGTCAGCGGCCGAACCTCAGCCCCTGCTGGGCGTCATCGAGGACCTCGAACTGTACGAGCAGACGGTCACCCTCGCTCCTGGCGATGTCCTGCTGTGCGTGACCGACGGCATCACGGAACGCCGTGAGGGCACCCGCATGCTCGGCGACGACGGTCTGGCGGACGTCCTGGCCACCTGTACCGGCCTCACGGCCGGCGCGGTGGCAGCACGCATCCTGCGGGCGGTCGAACGCTTCGCAGCCGAGCCGGCCTCCGACGACATGGCCATCCTCGCCATGCGCGTCCCTGAACCGCCCACCACCTGACCGCACTTCATCGGGCGAAGGCTCCGAAGCACTCTGGCCCATGACTTCAGAGACGAACAGTCCATCAGCGCGCTCCGGCATGCGATCGAGCTCGGCGTGAACCACATCGGCACCGCCGCGTTCTACTTCTCGTCGCTGCGGTTCGCCAAGGAACTGATCAACCAGGCGCTCAACCCGCAACACTTCGGTGCCCTGTCCGAGTTCCGCGACGCCGGCCTCATCTGCCACGCCCGGGCCATCCGGTGGTGTGCATACAGACCGCTACGACCTCGACTTCCGCAACGCGGGCACGGACGATGTTCTGCGGCTCTGTGGAGAGCAGGGCACCGCGTTCCGTCCCCTTCTTCTCCGTCGCCGGCGAGGGACGCAAGGAGGGCGCAAACACCACGGGCGCCACCGACGACGAGCTGCTCGCCATCGCCCGCGCACATGGCGCGACGGTGGCGCAGGTCCGGCTGGCCTGAACGCTGCATCAGGCCCTGACGCACTGAGCCCTTTCCAATCTCGCGGCACTGACCACGAGTGGACACGCATGCGGAACGACGAAGCTCCTGGCAGACGGGTTCTCGACCAAGAGCTTCGCGCGCTTGTCTACCCGTCGTCGATGGAATTGGGGGCCTCAGGGGCGCCCGGGGTGGGGTCGTGCGCGGCTTCGCCGGGCCCGCGGGCATGTTCTGGGCGTGATGTACGGCACCTGGGCCAGCTGCTTCCCGGCACGTTCTCACGCACCCGCCCGCAGCTTCGTCAGAACGGCTCTGACCTGGTGTTTTCATTGATTTCACATAGGCTGCGGAGGTCTGCCGGGCACCATGGGAGGGGTCTTCGTGAGTGGGGAAAGAATGGGGTACGACGCTGTCAGGATCGAGGAGCTGGAGGGGCGGGAAGCCGTTCGGAAACGGCCCGGTATGTGGGTTGGCTCGACCGGCGAACGCGGTCTGCACGAGTTGGTGTTCCAGGTCGTCGGCTGGGCCGTGAACCATGTCCTGGCCGGCCGCGGCGACGGCTCCGTCGATGTCACGCTCACCCCCGATGGCGGCGTGCGGGTCGCCCACAACGGGCTTGGGCGTCCCTTCGCCGCCGAGGGGGACACCGGCGGCCGCGGTCTCGAAGCCCTGCTGACCCGTATGCCCGCCGAGGCCGAGCCCGGTGGTCGGCACATCGCGGCCGTGAGCCATGGCCGGATTATGGGGCTCTTCGTAGCCAACGCCCTGTCGAGCAGACTGATGGCCGAGGTGCAGTGTGAGGGGGCCCGCAGGGTCCAGGAGTACGCGCGCGGTGTCGCGGCCGCCCAGCCCGCCGCCGTGGGGCCGACGGCCGGAAGCGGGACGACCATCACTTTCTGGCCCGACGCCGAGATCTTCGAGGCGACGTGGTGCTCGTTCGCCGTGCTGGCGGAGCGTTTCCGGCAGGTGGCCTTCCTCAACCGGGGCCTGGGGATCTCGCTGGCCGACGAACGCCCGGCGGGCGGGGCCCGGGCGGTGAGCTTCCGGTTTCCGGACGGAGTGCGGGACTTCGTGGCCGCCCTCGACGCGGAGACGGGGGCCGCCCTCCATCCGGACGTCATCGGCTTCGAGCGCGAGGATCCACGGATGGCGGGGACGATGGAGGTGGCCATGCTGTGGAGCGGCTCGGGCCAGGAGCAAATCCGCAGCTTCGCCAACAGCCGGGCCACTCGCCAGGGCGGCACGCACGTGGACGGCTTCCGAGACGGAGTAACGGCGGCGGTCACCGCGTACGCGCGTGAACGAGGGCTGCTGGCGGCGGACAACGATCCCTGCGCCGACCGGATCAGCAAGGGCCTCACGGCAGTCGTGTCGGTGAAACTCGAACGCCCCGAATACCTCGGCGCCACGCACGAGCTGCTGGGCAACACCGACGTACGCGGCTGTGTCAGGCAGGCTGTCCGGGAACACCTCGGCAACTGGATCGAGGAGCAGTCGAAGCAAGCCACGCAGGTCGTCGACCGAATCCTCCGGAACATCCATCAGGACTGACCGGCGACGGAACTCCCGCTATGGACGGGATCTGCGGAACGATGAAGCTCCTGGTAGACGGGTTCTTGACCAGATCGCTTGCAGCCACCAGGAGCTTCGCGTGCTTGTCTACCCGTCGTCGATCGACCTGTCCAGTCGTACTTTGCAGTGTCTGACCGGACGACTCGCTGTCCGGCGAGGGGAGATCGGAACCCGATGGCGACGCCTGACCGCCGGCCGTCAGGCTCTCCTCGCCCTGGCCCATCTGCGCTGCGGCGACACGTACGCCCAGCTCGCCGCCGGGTTCGGCATCGGCATCGCGACCGTGTACCGCTACATACGCGAGGCCATCGAGGTGCTGACCAGCCTCGCACCCACCCTGGCCGAGGTCATGCAGATCGCACGAACCAAGGCGTTCGTCATCCTGGACGGCACCCTGCTGCCGATCGACCGGATCGCCGCCGACACTCCGTACTACTCGGGCAAACACAAACGTCACGGCATGAACGTCCAGGTCCTCACCGATCCCTTCGGGCGGCTGCTGTGGGCCTCACCAGCACTGCCCGGTTCCACCCACGACCTGACCGCCGCCCGGACCCACGGCATCGTCAAAGCACTCATCGACGCCGACCTCAAGTGTTGGGCCGACAAGGCATATCAAGGTGCTGGTGGTGCCATCCAGGTGCCCTTCCGGGGCCGCCGTCTCAAGCGGTGGCAGCGTCGGCACAACAGCACGCACGCCAAGATCCGCTGCCTCGGCGAACAGGCCATGGCCACCCTGAAGGGCTGGCGCCTCCTGCGCAAGCTCCGCTGCAGCACCAACCGCATCACAGCGATCGTCCAGGCAGTCCTCGTCCTTCATCACGCGTCAGCGTGAGGTTGGAAAAGGCTCACTGGCCAGCCGAATTCGCCCCTCTCGCTTCGCACCATGCCGACGGACAGTGAGCGCGGAAGCATCGGAACATGCGAAAGGCCCCCGCCGAGTGGCGGGGGCCTTTCATCTTGCCTGAGCCCCAATGCGGAATCGAACCGCAGACCTTCTCCTTACCATGGAGACGCTCTACCGACTGAGCTATTGGGGCCTGCTGCGCTGTGGCAACGAGGTAAAGCATACCCTGAACTCAGGGGTACTCAGAACCACTGACCGCACAAGATTCTGACGGACACTCACCGGGCCCCGCCGTCCCTCTCACCAAGACGCATGCGTGGCCCACGCCTGCCTCGTCCGAGCCGGCCAGCCGCACACGTGGGTGAACGCAGAAAAGCCCCGTGCCACAAGGGCACGGGGCTTTCCCGTAAAAGGAGTTCGGCGGCGTCCTACTCTCCCACAGGGTCCCCCCTGCAG